>JAUVWB010000181.1 GCA_030604345.1 Desulfofustis sp.
CAGAAAGACGATCTTCAGGTGGCCGAGCCCGGCCAGGCTCAGGTGCAGGGAAAAACGGTGCTCCTCCGGCTGCTCACCGGCCTCCTCGGACGATTCTTGGCGTTGTTCCACCAGCAGATAGCCCTGATCAAGAAAAGGCAGCGGCAGCGGAAAGATCAGCAGCCGCTCCTGGCCCAGTTGCAGTTGGGCCAGCTGGTACAGCTCGAGCGTGGCCAGCAGGCGGCCGGCCTGTTCCGAGATCCGCTCCGAGTGCTGGAAGAGGTGGGCGATCTCCAACAAGGCCGCTTTCAGCGTCTGCGGTGCCTGATCCCGGCCGCCCTGGGCGAGCAGCGCCTCAAGGTTGAGTCCCAGTCGGCTGAACAGCCGTTGCAGAAAAGCGCCCCCGTCCCGGCTGTTGATGATCCCCTGCAGCCCGTCTGGGAGAAACGAGGTCAGCGTGGCGGCGGACTCGGCACTCAACCGGGAAAAGGGCGGCTGGCTGCCGCCGGTGAGGGTGGCCATCAGGCTGGCCAGATCGACCGGATTGCCGAGCAACACCAGAGAACGGCCGGCCAGGGCGCTGAAGACGTCGGAGACGATCTGCAGTTGCACCTGGGGGGTCGTGGCCACCAGCTGCAGCTGCAACTGCTGGCCGGGCGACAACGTCGCCGGCGACGAGGCCAGCAGCCGGTTGCCGCCGATATCGAGCAGATAGCGGTCGCCGGAGCGGACCTCGAGCACGGTGGCCTTGATAATATCGCCAAGGTTGTGCGCAAGCCGCCCGTCGGGGCGCGGCATCCCCTGGCGAGAGGTGTAGGATCCCACCGGCGGGATCCCGGAAAGGGGGGAAATGGTGCTCATACACCTCTTATCGACGCACGAACGTTTGTTCTTTAAGAAGGAGAGATAATGGGGTCAGGTCTTGCTTTTTTACATTTAGATGTCAAAAATCAAGACCTGACCCCATTATCTACATGCTTTCCATGCGCAGCCGCAGTTGCCGGCGCTGTTCCTGGAGGCAGGCGGTGATGATGATGTCGCGGTACTTGCGGCTGATGTGCTCGAAGTGCAGGGCGATCTGGTACCGGGCCTTGCGCAGTTTCTTGACGCGTACCACACGGCCGACGCAGGAAACGCGCTGACTGCTGTCGGGCATGGTGATGTCGAGAAAGACGTTGTTTTTGTTTTCAAATTCGATGGGAAATACGGCCAGCACCCCGGTGCCGGAGAGATCGATGGTGGTGCCGTGCGCCTGCCAGGGCCGCTGCCGCGTGTCTTCTTCGGTGGGCTGGAAGGAGGCGTGGATCGGGGTGGAGACGGTCACCCGGAAATACTCGCGCAGGCTGACCGGGTCGATGGTGTCTACCGCCCGCATCTCCAGGGAGCGGTCGCCCTTGAACGATTCGACAACTGCCGTCAGGGTGATCGGGTCCTCACCCGAGGAGATGGCCACCGAGCATTTCTGCTTGACCTCGGCATCCTTGGGAAAGGCGTGCGGAGCAAAGACGAGAAAGAAGGAGGGTGACTCGGATTCCTTGTAAATACAATCGATGTGCAGGATTTCACCGTTTGCAGCGGTGATCCTCAGCTTGGCCAGGGCGCTGTCCTTGATGGCGCGTATGATGCTGGTAATCGAATGGGACACGACCTTCGTTCCTCCCCCCTAACTCGTTTACGTGGCCGAACTCGGAACCGGCACCTTGAGGCGCAGCAGGCGGCGCTGGATAACCAGGCAGCAGCCGATGATCTTGTCCCGGTCCTCAATCGAGATGTCGTCGAAATGAAAGGCCACTTCCCAGCGGTCGTCGTCGATCTGCACGGCCCGCACCGGGTGGGCCAGCATCTTGACGGTCTCGGCCGGCTCGGTGGGCAGGGTGATCTCGAGGCGGATCGGCTCGTCCATCGGCACCTTCTCGGGAAACGAGGCGAGAATGCCGCTGCCGCTGATATCGATGGTGGTTCCCTGCATCGTCCACGGCTCCTTGTCCTTACCGTAAAGCTGTGGCTGGAAGGACGAGCTGATGACCCGGGTCGCCGCGTCCACCCGGAAGAATTCGCGCATCTGGTCGTGGCTGACCGATTTCTGCAGGATCATCTCCAGCTTCCGCTCGTGCGTGCCGGTGATCTTCGCCTCCACCGAGACATTGGGCCCGCCCATGTCGATGATGATCAAACAGCTCTGGCGCAGATCGAGCGCATCGACGGGCAGGATCCCCGGCCCAAAGAGCAGGTTGAAGCGCGGCGCCTCGCTCTTCTGATAGACGCCGCTGACGCGGTAGCACTCCTTGCTTCCCTGGATGGGCAGAAAGACCCGAACCGGTTTGGCGTCCGGGACATCGGAGAGGATGTCAGGCGGTGCTGTCATGGCGATCTCGCATGAAGGTGGAGTGACTTCCTGAGACAATTATCCATTGGTACCGGTACGATGGCAAGGATAATAGCACCAGATGCGAAGCTTGGCAAGAAAAGTGCTGGCGCCGATGGGGAAAACGGCTACGGGGTCAGGTCTTGTCTTTTGACATTGCAGTACAAATTTCAAAAGACAAGACCTGACCCCGTTTTGCTCAACCGAATTTTTGCAATACGCTCGTGTGGGTGATGCCGGAGCTGTAGCCGGCGATGGCCTGACGGGAGCGCTTGCCGGCGCTGATCTCGTCGAGCAGCAGGTCCTTGCGCCGCCGGGCCTTGGCGGCCACCTTGTCGGTGGCGGCAAGTGCCGCACCCAGCGCCTGTTGGTAGCTGGCGACCAGCGGGTTATCGAGCACCCCGTGGCCGAGAAAAGTGAGTAGTTCTAAGAGCTTGGCGTCATACTCGCAGATCTCGCGGCGCAGCACGTCCATCTGCGAGCAATGCTCGGTGATCGCCGTGGAGTTGAGCGCCTGGATCTGCTCGCCCAACTGTTCGGTATGGGTGGTCAGACGCCGGTACCGTTCGATCGCTTCCTGGAGCCACTGGTCGATGGATTTCATCGTGTTCACGCCATGGATACTTGGGCCAGTACGGGCTGTGCGGCGGCCTGCTGGCTGTTGTTGATCTCGATGGCCTCCGCCCAGGTGGCCCGCAGTTCACACAGCATGGTGCAGACGGTGTCGATCTTGCCCGGGTCGTTCTTGACGTTGGCGGTGGACAGCTCACGGATCATGAAGTTGTACAGCGCGTCGAGGTTGGCGGCGATATCACCGCCGATATCATGGTTCAGCGAACTGGCGAACTCGGAGATGATTGCCACCGTCTTGCCGATATATTTTCCCTTCGCTGCCATGTCGTTGTCCTCGATACCCTTCTTGGCCATCTTGCTGAAGCGGATGGCACCGTCATAGAGCATCAGCAGGATCTGCTCACGGGAGGCGGTGGCGATCTGGTTGTTCAGGTAATGGTTGGTATAGCCGTTCATCGGTTATTCCTGTTGGACGTGGTGAGGTTGCTGATCATGTCCAGTTGTTGGGAGAGAAACGAACTCTGGGCGTTCATGGTGCTGACCAGCTGCTCCATCAGGGTGAACTGGGCGCGCAGGGTCTCCTCGCGTTTTTCCAGCCGCATCTCCATCTGGACGATGCGCTCGTCCATCCGTTTCAGATTGTCGTTGATGGCCTGGGAACGGCCGGCATAGAGGCCGTCGCGCGAATCGGTCAGTGCTTCCAGGTACTCGTTGAACTGAGCGGCGATACCGTCGCTCTCGTCCCCGTCGCCGGCCAGCAGGTTGACCAGGGCATCGAAATTCTGCTCGCGCGCCTGGGTCAGCTTCTCGTTGTCGAGGATCAGCGTCCCGTCCTTCTGCGTTTCCAGGCCCAGTTCGGAGAGCGTCTGCAACGGCGAGCCGGGTTGATTGGCAGAGGAGGTCAAAAGGTTCTGCAGTCGCCGCTTCACCGCGTTGAGCCCGGAGTCGCCGCCGAGGATGCCGCCTTTCGACTCGCCGACTGCCGACTGGCTGTGCACGAAGCTGACGACGGCGTTATATGCGGCGACAAAACCCTTGAGGTTGGCGTCCACGGCGCTCTCGTCGGAGGATACGGCGAGGCTGGTCTGGGTGGTGCTTTCCGCCTTGAGCAGGTTCAGGGTAACGCCGGGGATGGCATCGGTCACCGTATTGGACGAGCTGTAGATATCGAGGCCGTCGACGATGATATGGGCCTGGCTGGCCGGTTGCGTGGTCTCCAGCCCGGCAAAGCTCTCGCTGCCGCCGGCGAGGCCGGAGGCGTCGAAGCTGAAGCTGTTGTCCACCGACGAGCCGGTCAGCGTCAAGCGGTAGGGCGAGGCGGTGCCGTCGTTGACGATGGCGGCGGAAACGCCGATATCGGCATCGTTGATGGCCTGCATCAACCCTTGCAGCGAGTTGTTTTCGCTGGTCAGCTCGATGGTGTGATCGACACCGGCCACGTTGATAATCACCGAACCGGTACCGAGAATCGCCCCGTCGCGCGAGGAAAAACCGCTGTCGTTGCCCAGGCCGTCCACCGCGTTGGAATAGCTCTTCTGCACCTGGGCCAGGCTTTCCACCTGGATCTGGTAGCTGGTGCCGGCCAGGGCCTCGTTGGTGGCGGTGGCGGTGAAGAAATCGGTGGAGCCGGCCGTAGCCTTCTTGGTAAAATACTGATCCCGG
>JAUVWB010000216.1 GCA_030604345.1 Desulfofustis sp.
ACCACACTCCCACCCATCTGGCCGTAACCGGCAGGAGAGCCCTTCGCTCCCTCCGGCAAGCGGTCCTGTTGGCGCTTATTCTCAGCCTCACCCTGCTGGTTATCACCGGCCGCTCCCAGGCCCAGGACACGACCGTCACCCCCGCTCTGGGCGGCCCGACGGTTCGCATCGGCGTGCTTGCCATCCTCGGCAAGGAGATCACCCAACAACGCTGGAAGCCAACGGCCAGCTACCTGAACAGCTACATCCCGGGCAACCGATTCCTCATCGTCCCGCTCGACCATAACGAAATCGAGTCCAGCATCAAAAACGGCGCCATCGATTTCGTTCTTCTCAATCCCCTGCTCTACGTGGAATTCGAACATCGTTACGGCATCAACCGACTGGCCACTCTGAAAGAAGAGCGACTCGGCAAGGCCTACTCCCAATACGGCGGCGTTATCTTCTGCCGGGCCGACCGCACCGATATCCGCACCTTCGCCGATCTCAAGGACAAACGGTTCATGGCCGTGGACGAGCGCTCGTTGGGTGGCTGGCAGATGGTGCAACGGGAACTGGTGGAACGGGGAATCAGACCGGAACGCCACTTCTCGTCGCTGATCTTCGCCGAGAACCATCATGCCGTCGTCGCCGCGATTCGCGAAGGCCGAGCCGATGCCGGCTCCATTCGCACCAACGTTCTTGAGGAGTTGGAGGCGGAAGGCCGCCTTTCCCTCGATGAGTTTTACGTCTTCCCCCAGGTCGATGCAAACGCCGCAGCAACGCCGTACCTGTGCACCACCAGGCAGTACCCGAACTGGCCCATAGCCAAGATACGACATACCTCAGACGAGCTGGCGGAAAAGCTGAGCATCGTGCTGCTGCAGATGAAACCCTATTTCACCGCGGCACTGGCGGCCCATTGCGCCGGCTGGACCATCCCCCTCGATTACCAGCCGGTACATGACCTGATGCGGGTTCTCCATCTCGGCCCGTACAAAGACCTGGGGAAGGTCAACCTCAAGGATGTGCTGCGCGCCTATGGGCCGGTTATCGGCCTGGTCTGCGCCCTGTTCGTGATCCTGGCCGTATTCACCGCCAAGGTGATGCGGTTGAACCAGGAGATCAACACCTCGCACCGGTCTTTGACCAAAGAGATACAGCAACATATCAAGCTCGATGAGGAATTGAAGAAGGCCAAAGAGCAGGCAGAGGCGGCCACCCGGGCGAAAAGCGAGTTCCTGGCCAACATGAGCCACGAGATACGCACCCCGATGAATGGCATCATCGCCGCCACCGATCTGGCCCTGAGCGAACCGCTGTCGCCCACCGTCGAGGAATACCTGCATATCGTTCAGAACTCCTCTTACGCCCTGCTGGGCATCATCAACGATATTCTCGATTTCTCCAAGATCGAGGCCGGTCAACTGGAGCTGAAGGAACGGGTCTTCAAGCTGGACGAATTATTCGACCAGGTGATCGACCTGTTCATCCACCAGGCGGCCGAAAAGGGCATCGAACTGATCGTCGACATCGACCAGAAGACACCGCGGATCCTGCTCGGCGATTCCCTGCGGCTGCAGCAGATACTGACCAACCTGATCAGCAATTCGATCAAGTTCACCCCCTCCGGCGGCAGTATTGTCGTTGCCGTCACCGGCGGTGCGGCTGAACCGGACGAGAAACAACCCAGCCCGGTGCAACTCAATTTCTCGGTCAAGGACAGCGGTATCGGCATCGCCCCTGAATTTCTGCCCATGCTCTTCGAGCCGTTCACCCAGGGCGACAGCTCTTCCACCCGAAAGCACGAAGGCACCGGCCTCGGGTTGAGCATCTGCAAGCAGTTCGTCACCATGATGCACGGCACCATCAGCGTCGAAAGCCAGCTTGGCGAAGGATCGACGTTCTTCTTTACCGTCAAGCTGCGCCAGGCCGGCGCCGCACCGGCCGGAAAATACAAGTTTCCCGCGGACATCCGGGGCCTCAACGCCTTGGTGGTCGACGATCTTGCCGACAGCCGTTTCATCATCAGCAAGATTCTGATCTCCCTCGGTTTCACCGTCGAGTCGCTCAGTTCAGGCCGGGAGGCGTTGCAGCGGCTGCAGCCGGAAGCGTTGGCGCAGCGGCCGGTGCACCTGATCATGATGGACTGGAAGATGCCCGATCTCGACGGAATAGAAACCTCCCGGGCGATCAGGAAGGAGTTGCAGCTGAAGGTCCCAATCATCATGATGACCGCCTTTGCCAAAGACGTGCAACGAAGCGAGGCGGAGGCGGCGGGGGCCAACGGCTTTCTCGCCAAGCCGATCTTCCAGTCGTCCCTGTTCGACGCCATCATGGACGCCTTCGGCAAGGAAGGGGGGCAAACCGCCGCCATCCACCATGACTTTACCACCCGCACTTCCATGTACCGCAAGCACCTCAAAGGGTATCGGATCCTGCTGGTGGAGGATAACCTGACCAACCAGCAGGTGGCCAAGGCCATCCTGGAAACGGCCGGCATCACGGTGGTCATCGCCGGCAACGGCCAGGAGGCGGTGCACAGTGTCGGCGCCGAAAAGTTCGACGCGGTGCTCATGGACATTCAAATGCCGGTGATGAACGGCTACGAGGCCACCAGGAAGATCCGCTCCCTGCCCGACTGCGCCACCCTGCCGATTATTGCCATGACCGCCCACGCCATGAAAGGCGACGAGGAAAAGTGCTTGGAAGCGGGCATGGATGGCTATATCGCCAAACCGATCAACCAGGAACGATTGTTTCATACGCTGTGGCGCTTTTTGAGAAACAAACGACCGATTGCCGAAACCACCGGCAAGCCGGCAGCTGTTCAGCCGCCACAAGACATCGCCACAGAGCGGCCAACAGACCCGGACAGCACCGTGGCGGCACTACCGATGGAAGCGGCGGTCGGACGACTGCAGAGCGTGGCGGCGTTGATCGATCTGCCGGCAACGCTGAAGGTGCTTGGCATCGATGCAGAGACCCTGCTGAAGATCCTGATCAGCTTTTACCAGGATAATCTGCGCACCCCGCTAACCCTGCAGAGATGCCTCGACCAGCAGGAAACCGCCAGTCTCCAGCAGATAGCCCATAAGCTGAAAGGCAGCGGCGCCAATATCGGTCTGCCCGAACTGAGCAGGCTGGCCGGGGCGCTCGAGGCAGCCTGTAAAAAAGAGGCCCACGAAGGCGCCGGCCCGGACCTGACGGACCTGGTCAAGCCCCTGGTGGCGGAACTGCACCGCACCCTGCAGATCCTTTCGACACTGCAGCGCGAAGAAACGGAGACGGCGGCAGCCGTGGTAGATCACAGGAAGCTGCCGGAGCAGATCACCCGGCTGGAGTCTGCCATCGATCACTCCGACCCGGAAGAAATCGAAGCCTGTTTCGTCCCGCTTCGCCAGATCGCCGCCCATCATCCCGGCATCGACCGGACGCTGCTCGACAAACTGGCCACGCGGCTGGATCGCTACGATTACGACCAGGCTCGAGAATCGCTCGAGCTGATCCGGCAAGACATCAAGGACGTATCATGACCCAGGAACGCCCCCTCATCCTCATCGTCGACGACAACCCCACCAACATCGACCTGTTGGTCGCCACGTTGAAGAGCGACTACCGCCTCGGCATCGCCAAGCGCGGCCAGCAGGCCTTGGAGTACGCCGGGAAATTCCATCCGAACCTGATACTGCTGGACATCATGATGCCGGAAATGGACGGTTACCAGGTCTGCACTCTGCTGAAGCAGGATCCGACCACCACCGCCATCCCCATCATCTTCATCACCGCCATGCAGGATACCGCCAGCAAGACCAAAGGATTCGAGCACGGCGCCGTTGACTATATCACCAAACCGTTTCACACCGCCGAAGTGTTGGCCCGGGTCCGCACCCATGTGGAACTGGAACAGATGCGCTCTCAGCTCCTTTCGCACAACGCCCTGCTGGAGCAGAAAGTCAGGCACCAGACCGCGGAGCTTCAGGAGATGCTCAACGGCAGCATCATCAGCATGGCACGCATGGTTG
>JAUVWB010000244.1 GCA_030604345.1 Desulfofustis sp.
ACCGGCGCCCCGATCAAGGACGCCAAGGGCAACATCAAGGGGGCGCTCGAATATGTCCTCGACGTCACCGAAGAGATGAAGCAGAAACAGGCCGCCGACGAGAAGATCGAGAACCTCAACACCATCCCGACGCCGATCCTGTCGGTGGATACCGATTTCACCATCACCTTTATCAACCCGGCCGGTGCTGCCGTTGCCGGTATAAGTCCGGACCAGGCCGTCGGCAAGAAATGTTACGACCTGTTCCGCACCGATCACTGCCGTACCGACAAATGCGCCTGCGCCCGGGCCATGAAGACCGATTCCGTGGTCAGCGAGCAGGCAACGGCCAACCCAGCCGGTCGGCAGATGCCGATCAAATACACCGGCGCCCCGATCAAGGATGCCAAAGGCAATATCAAAGGCGCTCTGGAATACATCACCGACGTCACGGCGGAGAAAGAGGTGGAACGACTCATCGCCAGCTCGGTTGCCGAGGTGGACACGCTGGTGGGAGCATCACGCCAACAGATGGATGAAGCCAACAGTCAGGTGGACGAAATGAACGCCATCATCGACGAGGCTGTCCGCCAACTCGACGATTCGATGCAGACCGTCCAGGCGATGCTGAAGAGTTCCAACGAGATGCTTGGCTTATCGCAGGAGTCGAACAAACTGGCCGCCAGCCTGGCAAAAGAGGCGGAAACCGGCAAGAACGCGGGCCGCGATGCCGGCAGGAAACTGGCCGACATCAACGCCACCATGCAGAAGAACAACGAGATGGTCGCCGGTCTGGTCGGTCAGCTGGAGAAGATCTCCAGCTTCGTCGACATCATCAAGGAGATCGCCTCCCAGACCAACCTGCTGGCCTTCAACGCTGCCATTGAGGCGGCCCGTGCCGGTGACGCCGGACGCGGCTTTGCCGTGGTCGCCGACGAAGTGCGCAAGCTCGCTGAAAACAGTTCCAAATCAGCCATCGACATCTCGAACATCGTCAAGAACGTGGAAAAAGAGTCGCATCAGACGATCAACGCCATGCAGGAGGGCATGAAGATGCTCACCGAAGGTGGCCGGGTTATCAATACCGCTCTCGATTCGATGGAGGAGATCTCCAAAGGTATCGGTACGATCACCTCTGCCGTGGACAAGGTGAGCAGCCAGGCCGAGGGGCTCAACGCTGACGGAACACTGGTCATGAACAAGATCGAAACGGTGGCCTCGTCCTCGAAAAAGAACCAACAGTCAACGGTGGCCGTCAATCAGGCCCTTTCCGAGACGGTGGCGGCCATGACGCAGCTGATGGCCTCCAGCAAGGAACTGCAGGAAGCAGTCAACAACCTCTAAAACGGGGGTTCATGTTCCGGCCGGCTCATGGTCGGCCGGAACATGAACGACGTATGACCATTTTCGGTGATACCATATTTACGCCGCGGCTGCGGTTGCGCAAGATAACCGACGACGACTTGCCCCTGCTGGTCGCCTGGAGCAACAGCCAAGACGCGCACGGGCCCTACCTGACCCCGGATCGTCTGAACCTGGAGGCAGGCCGGGAGAAAATCGAGTCGGGTGCATTCTGGTCGGAAAAAAACAAAACGTTTCTCATCGAGCGCCGTGACGGGACGCCGGTGGGCCTGATCAATTACTGGCTCCGCTCGGAGAAACGGTGCTGCGCCGTGATCAAGGTCAAGATCACGGAACCGGATCAGCGCGGCAAGGGATTTGGTACCGAGGCGCAAAAATACCTGATCCTCAACCTGTTCGATCGGCTCAAGGTTGAAGAAGTCGAGATGTACACCGACATCAACAATAAGGCGCAGCAACGATGCCTCGGCAAACTCGGGTTCGACCTGGTCGAATCACTGACCTATGACGATCATCAGGTGCGTCGCCTGGGGCATCTCTACCGGCTGCCGGAAGCACGGTATCACCATCATCCGGTTTACCGTTACCACTATGAATAAGCTCGGTATCCTGCTCGACGACCGCTATTTCGAGCATTGCATCAACCGGCCCAGCCCGGAAAATCCCGGCCGCCTTCGTCGTCTCTTTCCGACCGTCAAAGAGCGATACAACGGCTCCATAACGCTGGTGGCGCCACGGGAAGCACATACCGCCGATATCGAGCGGGTCCATTCCGGGTTCTACCTGAGCCAGATCCGCAACCATGCCACCCGGAACGACCCCTTTTCCTACGATCGTGACACCTACCTCATGGACCGCTCCCTGGAAACCGCCCGCCTGGCTGCCGGCGGCTGTCTCGAATTGGCGGACAAGGTCATGGACGCAGCGATCTCCCACGGGTTCGCCCTGATCAGACCGCCCGGCCACCATGCCGAACCGGGCCGCGGGATGGGGTTCTGCATCCTGAACAATGTCGCCATCACAGCCAGCTATCTGCAGCGAGTCTACGGTCTGAGTCGCATCCTCATTGTCGATTTCGACGTGCACCACGGCAACGGGACGCAGGAGTGCTTCTACGACTCGGACAAGGTCCTCTTCGTCTCCCTGCATCAACGCGACCTGTTCCCCTTTTCCGGCGGCAGTGACGAGATCGGCAGCGACAGCGGCCGCGGTTTCACCGTCAACATCCCGGTCTACAGCCAATTCGGCGACCATGAATATACGTATCTGCTGGGGAAGTTGATGCACAGCCTGGTCGAACAATACCTGCCGCAGGTCATTCTCGTCTCTGCCGGCTACGACGGCCATCAGGACGACTCGATCAGCGGCACCCTGCTGACCACCCGCTGGTTCCAGACCGCAGCCACCTTGATCAGACAATGCGCCGAAGACCTGTGTGACGGCCGGCTCCTGTTTATTCTCGAGGGCGGTTACAACCCAGAATCACTTGAGAAATCGGTACTTGCCACCATAGACGGCCTGCTCCAGCCCAAGACCGGACGGGTCGGGATCCTCCATTCGGACCGCGCCGCCGCCCTGCTGGCAAACCATCCGCTTCATCACTTCTGGACACTCTAAGAGACACCCATGACCAAGCACATCGATCTCGACCAATCCGCCCTGTCGTCAATCTTTCACGAGTGCCAGCAATGCGGCACCTGTTGCAAGACCTACCGCAAGATTACGCTGCAGCCGAATGAAGTGGATTTCATCAAGAAAATGGGAGGGCATGTGGGGGTCGATGTCACCTTGACCGACATTCGCACCAAGGGCCTGGCCAAGGCCAGTGAAGAAGCGATGGCCAAAGGCAAGGTGTTCATGATCCACCCGGACGACAAGGGGTGCCTGTTCCTGGAAAAGCGTGACAACAAGTATTATTGCAAGATTTACAACTACCGGCCACGATCCTGCCGCGGGTTCAAATGCAACCTGGCCGACGGCACCTTTCTCGACCTCTTCGGCCAGGATTCCATCCATCTACTCGGCCAGAACCGTTTCGGGCTGCCGTTGAAATAGGGCGCTCCGGCCGGCCGTAAAACAGCTTAAAGCCGTTGCCCGGCCGACCGATCACCCTTCACGTTCTTCCAGGTGCAGGTAGAGATCGCCGCGGCCGGCGTCGCCGCGGCGGCCCCTGCCCCGCACGCGCAACTTCTGGCCGGCCCGACTTGCCGGGGGAATGGCGACCCGGAGCAGCTCCTGGCCATGGCCGCCGTCGGCCACCACCTGAATGGTCTTGCCGTCGCGAAGCTCCTGGGCCGACAAGGGGGTCA
>JAUVWB010000277.1 GCA_030604345.1 Desulfofustis sp.
CGTCAGCCGTTTCCGGCAGGTCGATGGACAAACCGCAATTGCCGCTAAACGCCATTTCCAGAAGGGTGGTTACCAGACCACCGTCGGACCGGTCGTGCCCGGCACTGATCAGTTGCCGGGATATCAACTCTTGGATGCCGAGGAAAGCACGCCGCAGCAGAATCGGATCGTCGAGGTCGGCAGCCTGTTCGCCGACCTGCCCATACACCTGAGCCAGGGCCGACCCACCAAGCCGCTGCCGGCCGCCGGAGAGATCGATGAACAGCAGCACCGAACCCGGCTTCTTCAGATCGGGTGTGATCTTGCGGCGGATATCGGGCACCGCAGCATAGAGCGAGACGACCAGTTCCCGCGGCGACTTGACCACTTCTCCGTCCACCATGGTCGCCATGGACAGGCTGTCCTTGCCGCCGTCGACACCGAGGCCCAGGGGAATCATCACGTCTCGCATGGCCTTGACCGCATCCCGCAACGCCGCCCCTTCACCAGGCAGCTTCGGCGCCCACATCCAGTTGGCCGAGCATTTCTCTTGTTCAAGATCCTCGATGACCACCGCGGCCAGGTTGGTGAGCGCTTCACCGACCGCCATCCGAGCACCGGCGGCCGGATCGACGAGCATCTTGATCGATTGTTCACCAATCGCCGTGGCAATTCCGGTTACCCCGAAATGGCTCTGGGCCACCACTGCCGCATCGGCAACCGTCAACTGCAGTGGACCGCAACATTGTTGTTGAGCCACCAGGCCGGTTACCGCCCGGTCCACCTTGTTGGTCAGAAACCGTTTGGACCCAACCGAGAGCAGCCGCAAGACCTGTTGTAGTGCCTCACGAACCGTGAGGTTCTGCGGCAGGCTCAACGGCCGCAGGGACGGTTTCACCCTCTTGTCGACAAAGGTCTTCTGGGGGATACTGCCGAGCAGTTTGTCCAACTCGATATCCACCGGCGTCGTACCGGTAAGCGAATCGTGGACGACGAAACGCAGGTCGCCGGTCACCTCGCCGAGCACTTCGCAGCCTACTTTTTCCCGCTGGCAGATGGCCTTGAATTGTTCGATGGCTTCCGGCCTGATCAACAGACCGGCCCGTTCCTGATATTCAGCCACATAGATTTCCAGCACCGACATGGTCGGATCACCGACCCGGATATTGCGAATATCGATCCGACCGCCGGATTTTTCCACCAGCTCTTTCAAGACGTTGGCCGGCCCGCCCGCCCCCTGATCGTGGATCACCTCAATCAGGCTCTTGCCGCCCATCTCGTTGCAGGCCCGGATGACCCGGTTCATCTTCTGCTCCATCTCCGCATCGCCCCGCTGGACGGCGTCGAAGTCCAGATCTGAGGCATTCTCGCCCTGCAACATGCTCGAGGCGGCACCGCCGCCGAAACCGACCCGATACGCAGGACCACCGATCTGGACGATCAGCATCCCCTGTTCCGGCTGCTTCTTCTCGGTCAGCCGGGCATCGATCTGACCGATACCGCCGGTGAACATGATCGGTTTGAGAAACCCCCATCGTTCCCCGCCGCTCAGGCGCATATCAAAGGACCGGGTAAACCCCTGGATAACCGGCTCGCCGAACTTGTTCCCGTAATCGGACGCACCATTGCTCGCCTGGATCTCGATTTCCAACGGGGTCGCCAGGTTGTCCGGTTGCTTGTACTCCACCTCCCAGGGGAGATCGTACCCAGGTATACGGAGGTTGCCGACGCAATAGGCAGCTGTCCCGGCAACCACAAAGGCACCGCGACCGGTCCCCTGCACGTCGCGGATTCGCCCGCCGGTCCCGGTTTCAGCCCCGGGAAACGGCGCCACGCCGGTTGGAAAGTTGTGGGTCTCGGCGGTCAACAGCGGGTGGTAACAGCTCCTTAGGCGAACCAGCGGCGATGGCTCACCCGGCCGGGCCGGGCCAATAGTCTCGATATCGTACCCCTGGATTGCGCTGGAATTGTCTTTGAACGCAATCACCGAACCTTCGGGGTTTGCCTTCAGGGTGTCGGCTACCAGTTCCAATAGTGTCCCTGGCTGCTCCTCTCCGTCGATGACCTGACGCCCTTTGAAGAACCCGTGGCGTGAATGCTCCGAGTTGGCATTGTTGAGATCCATGATCTCGACGATGGTGGGGTTTCGTCCCTGCGTCTTGACAAAATAGTCGTAGTACAGATTACGGTCCCATTCATCCATGGAGATCCCGGGGATTTCGAGCAGGGCGTCTGGTCCCTGGGAGCGCAGGTCCACCTCATAGACCGGCTCCGGTTCGATACCGGTCTCGAAGCTCGACAGAGGCTCAGGGTACAGGCACTCGGTCATCCGGTCGTGGTGAGCATCGATGAATGCCTGCAGATCCTCGCCCTCAGGCACCAGATAACGACGCGACCGCTCCACACGAAGCACTGTTTCCAGGCCGGTGGACTGGCAAATGGACACCATGTTCGAAGACCAGGCGGTGGCGAAATTGAGTCGGGGACCGACTTCAACGAGTCGCTCTCCCTGCAGCTGCGGTTGATCGGTAACCGTTTCTACAAGGAACCCTTCGGCGAGAACGAGTCTGAGACAATCCAGCTCAGCCTCAGCAAGCGGCCGCGACGACTCGATATTGAAACAGAACTCAGTCGACTCACCGGTTCGGCGAAACAAATGCTGTACAATGGACTTCATGGGGTAACCTCAAAGTATGATCCGTTGCAGGAATAAATGCCGGCGAACGGCAGACAGGACCGGACTGAACAGGTTGCTGGGCACGTTTCAACCCGCCTGCAAAGCTAGCATTAATTGCCAGAAATGTCCTCAGAAATCAATTCCTGCCGGCGGGGATAGGCACAGTGCGGTCTATGGCGCCTTGCAGCTGCCCGGTCACCATGTGCTGACTTCCGGGGTCATAAACCTTGGTCGAGCAGACGACGCATCTGCGGCGGGCCAACCAGTCACGCCACACACTGCGGACAACGGATGCTCCGGTATCCACGGCTCGTCCCATGGTGAGCCAGGACCAATTGCCATACCTGAAGATGACGGGCGCGAAAACCTCCTGCTACGGAGAGCAAATAATAGCGCCACATGCGATAGAACCGTTCACTGTACCTTTGTTTTATCCGTTCCCAGTTGGCCTCGAAATTGCGGTACCAGGACAAAACGGTCCTTTCATAATCGACACCGAGATTCTGCCAGTCCTCCATGATGAACAGTGGTTCGATAGCCGCCCCGATCTGCCTGATGGACGGTAGCATGCCGTTGGGAAAGATATATTTGTCAAACCAGGGATCACAGCAGCGAACGGTACTGTTGGCCCCGATGGTGTGGAGCAGGAAAAGCC
>JAUVWB010000208.1 GCA_030604345.1 Desulfofustis sp.
ATAAACACGATTTCCCGAAAGAGTTGCGTGACCGTGCGACCTCCCTGCTGATCGAAGGCGGCCCGCGGCTTGTGCCCCAGGACGCGTTTCCAATGCTGCGACGCCACCTGCTCGCCTGTGTCGACGACTGGCAAAAAAACGGCTTTCAATGGATCCTAAAACGATGGGGCGCGTTCGATATCATGGTGGGCAGGCAGGCGACGTGGGTGACCCAAAAAGGTGAGGTGGTTACCGGTGTCAGTCTCGGACCTGATTCAAGTGGGCAATTGTGTATCGAAGATGCTCAGGGAACTCGTCACTTGGTCGTGTCCGGCGACGTCACGTTGGTGGAAAAGCGCTGAGCAGGGTCACGAGTCGTACCGGTGCCACGGCCTGGGCTGGCTGAGATTTTTGGCACCGGTACGATCGAGGGGTCGACCCGTTAATACCGATAGTATTCAGGTTTAAACGGACCGTCGATGGCGACGCCGATATAGCGGGCTTGCTCTTCGGTCAAGGCGGTCAAGTGAGCGCCGATTTTCTGCAGATGCAGACGGGCTACCTTCTCATCCAGATGTTTGGGCAGGAAGTAGACCTTTTTCTCGTATTTGTCCGGGTGGTTCCACAATTCAATCTGTGCCAGAACCTGGTTGGTGAAAGAATTGCTCATGACAAAACTGGGGTGGCCGGTGGCGCAACCGAGATTGACCAATCTGCCTTCGGCCAGCACGATGATCCTCTTCCCGTCTGGGAAGATGACATGATCCACCTGCGGTTTGATATTCTCCCACGGCAGGCTTCGGATCGATGCGATATCAATTTCTGAGTCGAAATGTCCGATATTGCAGACGATGGCTTGGTCCGGCATGCGTTCCATGTGGGCCCTGGTAATGACATTGACATTGCCGGTGCAGGTAACGAAAATGTTGCCCAGCGGGGCCGCCTCATCCATGGTCACGACACGATATCCTTCCATGGCTGCCTGTAGTGCGCAGATCGGATCGATTTCCGTGACCAGCACCGTTGCCCCCATACCGGCGAGCGCCTGAGCACAGCCCTTGCCGACGTCACCATATCCGGCCACAACGGCGATCTTGCCGGCGATCATCACGTCTGTCCCGCGCTTTATCCCATCTATCAGGGATTCCCGGCACCCGTCTAGGTTGTCGAATTTCGACTTGGTCACCGAATCGTTGACGTTGATTGCCGGCGCGCCGAGGGTGCCGGCTTTGGCCATTTCGTTGAGACGGTGCACTCCGGTGGTGGTTTCCTCGGTGATACCGCGAATCAGTTTCAACTCCTCGGGATAGGTGCGATGCATGACCAGGGTCAGGTCGCCGCCATCATCGAGGATCATGTTGGGCCGCCAGTTATCGGGGCCGAAAATGGTACGGTCAATGCACCACCAGAACTCTTCTTCGGTCTCGCCTTTCCAGGCGATAACGGGAATACCGGCTGCGGCCATGGCGGCAGCCGCATGGTCTTGCGTGGAAAAGATATTGCATGACGACCAGCGGATCTCGGCTCCCAGGTCGATCAGCGTCTCCATCAAGACGGCAGTTTGAATGGTCATGTGCAGACAGCCGGCGATGCGTGCACCCTTGAGCGGCTGCGTTTTCCGGTATTCATCGCGAATGCTCATTAAACCGGGCATCTCGGTTTCGGCAATGGCGATCTCCTTTCTGCCCCATTCGGCAAGAGCAAGATCGGCGACTCTGAAATCTTGTTCAGTTACAGACATCGGTCCTTTCCTTCATTCTAAGATTCTGATCATATGGGTCATCACAGGCCGGCATCATGGCGCAGCGCTTCGGCCTTGTCGGTCTTTTCCCAGGTGAAATCGTCACGTTTCCTGCCGAAATGACCGTAAGCAGCGGTAGCTTTGTAGATCGGCCGAAGCAGGTCGAGCTGTTGGATGATGGCTTTGGGACGAAGATCGAAATGATCGAGGACCAGCTGTCTGATCCGCTCATCGCTGATCTTACCGGTACCGAAACTGTTTATGTTTACGGACACCGGCTGGGAAATGCCGATGGCGTAGGCAACCTGCACCTCCAACTCGTCGGCGATTCCTGCGGCCACCAGATTTTTAGCGATATACCTCCCCATGTAGGAAGAGGAGCGATCCACTTTGGACGGGTCTTTTCCGGAAAAGGCGCCGCCACCATGGGACCCTTTGCCCCCGTAGGTGTCAACGATGATCTTGCGCCCGGTAACCCCGCAATCCCCGACGGGACCGCCGATAACGAATCGGCCGGTGGGATTGATGAAGAATTTGGTCTTCTTGTCGAGCATCTCGGTGGGGAGTACCGGTTTGATGATCTCTTCCATCACGCCTTCTTTCAGGTCTTCATACGAAATGGTGGGCGCATGCTGGGTCGAGAGCACCACCGCATCGATCCGTTTGGGAATCTTATCCACGTATTCGATGGTAACCTGGCTCTTGGCGTCTGGGCGCAACCAGGGAAGAAGACCAGATTTTCTGACTTCGGCCTGGCGGCGAGTCAACCGGTGGGCGAAGTGGATGGGCATCGGCATAAAGACATCGGTATCGTTGCAGGCATAACCAAACATCAGCCCCTGATCACCGGCGCCCTGATCGAGATCAAGCCCACTGCCTTCGTTCACTCCCTGAGCGATATCGGGAGATTGTTTGTCTATGGAGGTCAGGACGGCGCAGGACTGCCAGTCAAAACCCATTTCCGAAGAATTGTAGCCGATTTCCCGAACGGTCTGCCGGGCAACGTCAGGCATGTCGACCCAGGTGGAGGTGGTGATCTCACCGGCCACGAGAATCATGCCGGTGGTGACCATCGTCTCGCAGGCAACACGAGCGGCGGTATCTTTGGCGATAATGGCGTCGAGGATGGCGTCGGAAATCTGGTCGGCAATTTTGTCGGGGTGGCCTTCGGACACAGATTCGGATGTGAAGAGATAACTGGACATGCTTGCTCCATTTCTGCAGAAGAGATTGTTGCGGGTTGCCCGAGGTGCTGTTACGTCGTGCAGGTGCAGGCAAATATATATGCCAAGCTGGTACTATGAAAACTTAACAGGATGATTGTCAAGCACAAAGAAGTCCGTGAGCGCTGCGGTGGTAAAAAAGACTGACGTATGCATCGAAAAAAAGTACAATAGCCGCCGACATTCATGTTTCTCAATTCCCGCTGCAGGGTCTTGAGCTGCTTTTTCAGTCGGCGGTCAGTATCGTCCATAACAAACAAACATTATATCGCCTGTCAGACGCAGGCGTCAGTTTATACCATGTCATTGGAAGAAGCTCGAGAGGTATTGGCGATAGAAGAACAGGGGCTGGCGGCAGTAAGACAGCGCCTGGGGCCTGAATTTATCAAAGCGGTCGAGTTGATCCTCTCCTGCCCGAGTCGGCTGATCGTCACCGGTATTGGCAAGTCCGGAATAATCGGGCAAAAGATCACCGCCACCATGAACAGTACCGGTACTCCGGCTTTTTTTCTCCATCCCGTTGAAGCGATGCATGGGGATCTTGGGATGGTGCAGGTCACCGATGTCGTGCTCGCCATCTCCTACTCCGGAGAAACTGCGGAGTTGAACGTTTTGCTGAGCAGCTTGAAGCGCCGTTGTTCCGCCATTATTGCCATGACCGGCGGCACGCATTCCACGCTGGCCCTGGGATCGGACGTGGTGCTGGACATATCTGTTCCGCGGGAAGCGTGTCGGTTGGGGCTGGCTCCGACGGCAAGCACCACGGCAACCTTGGCCCTCGGTGATGCGCTGGCTGTGGTATTGATGAAGCGCAATAATTTCCAGGCCGCTGATTTCCGCAAGAATCATCCGGCCGGCAGCCTCGGAGAACGGCTCAAGGTGAAAGTCTCCGAGGTTATGCTCACCGGCTCAGCCGTACCTTCGGTGTGTAACGGCGGCTCCATCAGCGTTGCCGTCGACGAGTTGAACCGGAAAAACCTGGGCGCTGTGGTGGTTATCGATGGAGACGGTCGGGTCGACGGTATCCTGACCGACGGCGATGTCCGCAGACTGGTGGCGGCTCGGATCGATTTCCAGGCCACGCCGGTCCGTCAGGTAATGACCTGCGACCCGGTGACCATCGCCAGCGACATACAGGCCGACGACGCGTTGAGCATCATGCAGCGCCATGAGATCACCATACTACCGGTTACCGATGAGAACGG
>JAUVWB010000103.1 GCA_030604345.1 Desulfofustis sp.
AGCTGGGTCGACCCGCAGGAACGACAGCTGCTGCTACTGGGCAGCTGATACCCGCAATAGTGGCAGAGCAGGCGTTGCGTCTGCTTATGCAGGTTCATGGTCACCCTGCAGGAACGGCACTCGACCATGGTCCCGCAGGACAGACAGATCACCGAGGGCGAGAACCCGCGCCGATTGATCAGCACGATACTCTGCTGCCCCTGGGAAAATGTCTCCTGTAACGCGGTCTTGAGTCGTTCGTGAAACAAGGATGTTCCCTCCGACCCGACATGTCCGCGAACGTCGACCACCTCGACACCGGGCAACTGCTTGCCCCCGATTCGCCGGCTCAGCGTCAACAACGAATATTTGCCGCTGCGTCCATGGAAAAAACTGGTGACCGATGGCGTTGCCGAACCGAGGATGACGGTCGCCCCGCGGTGGCTGGCCCTGACGATCGCCACATCTCGCGCCTGGTAGCGCAGGCCGTCCTGTTGCTTGAACGCCCCATCGTGCTCCTCGTCCACCACCACCAGGCCGAGATCAGCCAACGGTGCGAAGACGGCAGAACGGGCACCGATAACCAGGCGCGCCTCGCCGGAGAGAACCCGACTCCATTCGTCGAAACGCTCGCCCGGTGTCAGGGCCGAATGCAACAACGCTACGAGGGTGCCGAAACGAGAGACGAAATGTGCCTCGATCTGCGTGGCCAGGGCAATTTCCGGCACCAGTACCAGCACGGTCCGACCGGCCTCCAGCGTCTTTTTGGCGGCGGCGAGATAGACTTCGGTCTTGCCGCTGCCGGTCACGCCGTGTAACAAAAAGGTATGAAAGCGTCGCTCGTCGAGACAGCGACCAATGGCCTCAACCGCCTCCTGCTGCTCCGGGCTGAGGTGGGCAACGGGGGGATAGTACGGTAACAGATCACCAAAAGGGCTCCGGTAGACCCGGCGATCAACCATCTCTATCGCACCGGCCGACGCCAGGCCGGCAACGATCCGGCTCGCGTAGGGATAGGCGGCCAGCAATTCACGTCTCGGCACATCATTGGTGCCGTTTTCCCGGCTCAGCCGCCACAGCATCGCCACTGTCGTGCGCTCCGCTTTGCCCGGTTGCCGACCGCCGATCGCCGCGATGCAGTCGGCCAGCTGCCCCGCTTCGGCATCGGCAGTCACCTCGACGGTGGCGAGGCTTTGTTGCAACGCGTCACTGATCCGGTAGCACCGTTCGTATTTGTTTCGCACCCCGTCTTGCGCAGCCCTGCGCTCGATGCGCAGCATCTTCTCCCGGCTCAGTCTATCGACAACAGCTCGGTGGCGCCGGTCGTTGAGAACCTTCTTGCTCAGGGCCGCGGGCAAACGACCGTTCTCGAGCAACTGGAGCAGCCAGTCGTAGCGATCATAATCGGCGCAGACCGCGGCCACCGCCTCCTTGCCTATATTTTCTGTCAGGCACAACTGCCGTTCCGCTGCCGTGTTGAGCCCGCCCGGCAGCGCCGTCTTGATCACCAGCCCGAGCGGATGGTGGTAATAATCGGCAACCCAGCGAAACAGCGGCACCAGCTCGGCGGGAAACAACGGGGAGTCGTCAAGCAACTCGGCAATCTCTTTGTACGGCAACTCGGCCGGGGGTTCCTGTCGTTCCTGAGCAATCAGATAGCCGGTTACCACGGCGTTGCCAAACGGCGCCAGCACCCGTCTGCCGATCAACCCCTCGCCATTGCCGGTGTCGTCACCCCTCAACCCGGACGGCAATCGGTAGGTATAAGTGGACCGGACCGGGGCGGCGACAGCCACCTCCACGTAGATCATAAGGTCTGGGCTATCTCTTTGAGGTAAGCCTTGAACGGCTCGCCAAGATCGTTATGCCGCATGGCATAGGCAATAATGGCCTTGAGGTAGCCGAATTTGTCGCCGGCATCGAATCGGGTCCCGACGAATTCATAGGCGTACATCTCCCGCCGTGTGGACAAGGCCAGCAGCGCATCGGTCAACTGGATCTCGCCGCCGTGGCCCTGGGTGGTCTTGCTTAGGATCTCGAAAATTTCGGGGTTGAGGATATACCTGCCGATAATGGCGAGATCCGAATCGGTCGTGCCCGGAGCGGGTTTTTCCACCATTCGCGACACCTTGAAGGTCCGCTCTCGACCGTTCGGCTCACCTTCGACAATACCGTATTGGAAGGTGCGGTTCGTCGGGACCCGCTGCACCGCCACAATCGATTCTCCCACATCACGATACAAATCGAGCATCTGTCTGGCACAAGGGACTTCACTGAGGACCAGATCGTCGCCGAGACAGACCATGAAGGGCTCGTTGCCGACGATGTGGCGCGCCGTCCAGATGGCATGGCCGAGACCGAGCGGTTTTTTCTGCCGCACCGATACGATATCGATGAGATTTGAGATCATATCGAGTTCCTTGCCCAGAGCGGTCTTGTTTTTCTCGCGCAAGACGGCATCCAGGTGGAAGTTGTAGTCGAAGTGATTCTCGATGGCCGACTTCCCCTCGCTGGTAACGAAGATGATCTGCTCGATCCCCGAATTGACGACTTCTTCTACGATATACTGAATCGTCGGTCGATCAACGATGGTCAACATCTCTTTGGGAATGGCCTTGGTTGCCGGCAGGAATCTGGTTCCCAGTCCGGCCACGGGAATAACGGCTTTACGAACGTCCATGGTTGTTTCCCCCCATTGGCAATGGCACCGTGTCCTGATATATGGTATAGAAACCTCTCTTCACGGATCAGGATTGTTACCACAAAAGCACGCGCTCAGCTATCGTTTTCATGGAGTTTTCCTACCCAACGGACCTGCCGATCACCCCATTTCTTCCGGAAATCGGGGCACTTCTAGCAGAACACCAAGTGGTCGTCATCGCCGGCGAAACCGGGTCGGGCAAGACCACTCAGTTACCGAAACTCTGTTACCAACTCGCTCCCGACCACCCCGGCCTGGTGGGGTGCACCCAGCCGCGGCGTATCGCCGCCACCACCGTCGCCCAACGGGTCAGGGAGGAACTGGAAGGATACGGCTATCTGGTGGGGTGCAAAATCCGTTTCCATGACCAGACGAGCAGGCAGACCCGCATAAAATTCATGACCGACGGCGTCCTGTTGGCAGAGACAAGGCGCGATCCCTTCCTTCATCGGTATCGCGTCATTATCGTCGATGAGGCCCATGAACGCAACCTCAACATCGATTTTCTCCTCGGCTATCTACGCCGATTGCTGAAGAAACGCCGAGATCTGCAGGTCGTCATCACCTCGGCGACCATCGATACCGAGGCCTTTGCCGCCCATTTCGACAACGCCCCGGTACTGCGTGTCGGCGGCAAAATCCATCCGGTGGAGATCGTCTATCTCCCCCCGAATCGAGAGGAAGAGGAGACGTCCTACGTGGATCAGTGCGTGGCGGCGGTGGACACCATCTGCTCAACGTATCCGCCGGGCGATATGCTCGTTTTCCTGCCGACCGAAAGAGATATCAGAACCTGTTGTGAGACCTTGCGGGGGCGATTGCCGCAGCGAGCGGTCCTACCGCTCTTCGGCCGACTGCAGACGAGCGACCAGCAACGGATCTTCAAGCCGCACCACCAACCGAAGATCGTCGTTGCCTCCAACGTCGCCGAAACCTCGCTGACGGTGCCCGGTATCCGCTACGTGGTCGACTCCGGTCTGGCGCGGATCTCCACCTACAACGCCCGCTCACGGACCGTCAACCTGCCGGTCACCGCCATTTCCCAGGCGAACTGCGACCAGCGAGCCGGACGGTGCGGCCGCACCGGGCCGGGTGTCTGTTTCCGTCTCTTCAGCGAAGACGACTATCGTAATCGTCCGGCCTTTGCCGTCCCGGAGATACAGCGATCCAACCTGGCCGAGGTCATCCTCCAGATGATCGCCTTGAAACTAGGCGATCCGGTGGCTTTCCCTTTTCTTGACCCGCCCAAACCGCTGGCCATCCGGGAAGGCTATCGGATGCTCCGGGAACTAGGAGCGATCAACGATGGGGGACGATTGACCGAATACGGTTCGATCATGGCTCAGCTGCCCATTGACCCGGTCATCTCCCGCATCATCATCGAGGCCGAGAAGAACAACTGCCTCACCGAGACGGTCATCATCGCCGCCGCGCTCGCCCTCCAGGACCCGCGGGTCCGACCGGCCGACAAGGAACAGGCGGCGGAGCAGGCCCATGCGGCTTTTGCCGACCCTCGTTCCGATTTCATCATGCTGCTCACCATCTGGCGACGCTGTTTTGAAGAAATCGGAACCTTCTCCTGGTCGGCACTGAAACGGTTCTGCTCCCGGCATTATCTCTCTTTTCAGCGAATGCGAGAGTGGATCGATCTGCACGAGCAGCTGACCAGGCTGTTACAGACCCACCACCGCTTCCGCTTCAACACCGAGGAGGCCGGCTACGAGGCCCTGCATCGTTCGTTGCTGGCCGGACTCTTCCGTCAATGTGCGCGAAAGAAAAGCGGCACCGTTTTCCACGGGATCGGCAACCGGGAGATCGTGCTCTTTCCTGGAAACCGCGCCCAGCGCGCCAACACGGACTGGATCATGGCCGGGTCTTTTATCGAGACGTCAAGGCTCTTCGCCCTGACCGTCGCCGCCATCGAGCCGGAATGGATCGAGGCCGCCGCCCGCGAATTCTGTTCCTATTCCTGGACCAATCCCCGCTGGCAGAAGCGAAGCGGTCAGGTCATCAGCGACGAAACGGTGTCGCTCTATGGCCTGACGCTGATCAGCGGACGCCAGGTCAATTTCGGCAGCCGAGACCCGAAAAACCAACGAGAGGCGCGACGCATCTTCATCGAACACGCGCTCGTGGCCGGCCAGATCAGCGGCTCCTTTCCCTTTCTCACCCGCAACCGGGCCTTGTTACAGCAGTGGCGAGAGGCTGAGGCAAAGCTGCGCAAACGGGATGTGGTCATCGACGATACGGTTGTCCACGATTTCTACGACGATCGCCTGCCGCCCCAGGTCTATGATCGGCGTTCGCTGCTCAAGGCCCTGAAACAGGGGGGCGAGGATCGCCTGTTGATGACGCCGCAGGACATTTTGCTGCGGACCCCGCACGAGCGTGACCTTCTCGACTACCCACCGAAACTGCGGCACGGCTCGCTCGAACTCCCGCTCAAGTATCATTTCGAGCCGGGCAGCGCCCACGACGGAGTGACGGTGCTGGTTCCCCAGGAAGAATTGGACGCCTTGAAGCCGGAACTGTTCGACTGGTTGGTCCCGGGGTTGCTGACGGAAAAGACAACCTGTCTCATCAAGGGCTTGCCCAAGCGCTTGCGCAAGCAACTGATCCCGTTAAACGAGGCGGTCGACCGTTTACTCGATTCCATGGAGATCGGCAACGGCAACTATCTGCGCGCGTTGGCCGCCGCCATCACGAAACACTATCGGGTCTCGGTCACACCAGAGGACTGGCCGACGGACCTGCCCGAGCACCTGCGCATGCGTTTTTGCGTTGTCGACCCGGCCGGCAGGGAGGTGCGGTCGGGCCGGGACCTGCGCTCCCTGCAGCAGCAGGGACGACACGGCGCACCCGACCGCCCTCCCGGGAGACTGTCCGCCCGGGATCAAGAGGCGGTTGAACGCTTGCGCCACCAGCGTTTCACCACCTGGGACTTCGCGACCATCCGGCCCCGTCTCGACCTCGTCGACCAGCAGGGAAAAACCGTCGGCTGCCTCTATGGGGCACTCGACATATTGCCGGACGACCAGGGGGTGCGGGTGGTCTATCGCCCTGATCCGACCGACATCCGGAGAGCCAACCGGGATGGCGCCCAGCGCCTGCTGCAATTGGCTTTTCGCGAACAGGACCGGGATGTCCGGCGCTACCTCAAAACGACGCTGACCGGCCCGTCCGCAGGCTGGCTGGCAGAGATCTACGGGTCGAGCACCGGGGCGCGACACGCCGTACAACGCTTCGTCATGCACCTTTTAGCCCCCGAAGAATACGACATCCTGACGGACAGACCAGCCTTCGATCAGACGGTGAAGCGGCTTGCCACGCTGGGCTACTTCGCTTCAGCGCGCCGGATCATCGACCTGATCATGACGCTCGTGCGGTTGCGTCGAGAAATCACGACGCACATCGCCACGGAGGAACAAGCCTACCCGGGATCGGCCGGTGACTTCGCCCTCCTGCACAGCCATCTGCAGTTGATCCTCCCGGAGAGATTCC
>JAUVWB010000011.1 GCA_030604345.1 Desulfofustis sp.
AATAGACTCCGGTCAGGCAGAGCACGGCGGATATGAGATAGACGGTGTGGACGCTGCGCAGAAACAAGTGGTAATTGGCCGGCACGATGGCCTGTCGGCCGATGATCAGGGCTAGTACCACGGTGGCCATGGCCATGCTGACCATCTGGCCGATCAGACGCATGGTCGCCACCGTTCCCGAGGCCAGGCCGTAATGGCGCTTCTCCACGGCACCCATGATGGCGCTCATGTTCGGTGAGCTGAACAGGGCGAATCCGGTGCCGAGCAGGATCAGATTGGCGACGATCAGGGGCAGCGGGGTGTCCGGCTCCAGCTGGGTGAACAGCGACACCCCCACCACCGTGATGGTCATGCCGGCGGTGGCCAGCATCCGCGGTTCCACACGGTCAGACAGCCGGCCGGCCAGCGGCGACAACAGGGCCATCATCACCGGTTGCGCCATCAGTACCAGACCGGCTGCGTGCGGGGTGAGCCCTTTGAGATACTGCAGATAGAGGCTCAGCAGAAAAGTGACGGCAAAGGTTGCCGAGTAGTTGAGCAATGCCGCCAGGCTGGAAAAAGCGAACGTCTTGTTGTCGGCAAAAAGTGAGACATTGAAGACCGGATAGCGGGCCCGGCGCTGGTGGAGGACAAACAGCACCATCAGCAGGGTGCCGATGACCAACAATAGGATACCCACCGGCGCGGGGAGCCTGGTTGCCCCGTAGACCAGGGCGGTGATGGCGACACCGTAAAGGAGGCAGGCGAAAGTGTCCAGGTGCTGTCCCGGCTCACCCCGCCATTCCCCGTGCAGATAACGCAGGGTCAGCAGGGTCAGGAACAGACCGAGCGGCAGCATCAGCAAAAAGATGCTGCGCCAGCCGAAATGGTGGGTGAGCAGGCCGCCGGCAAAGGGGCCCACCGAGAGGCCGACATAGACTGCCGCCACATAGATACCGATGACCCGGCCGCGCCGATGCGGTGGAAAAATCGAAGTGAGGATGGCCATGCCGGTGGTGATGAACATCGCCGCCCCGAAACCCTGCAGGACTCGCAAGCCGATGAGCAGAGCGGCGGAGCCGGCAAAGGCGGCCCCGGTCGAGGCGATGGTGTAGACCACCAGGCCGAGGGTGAACACCTTTTTGCGGCCGTGGATGTCGGCCATTTTTCCTGCCGGGATGAGGCCGACGGCGACGGCCAGCAGGTAAGCGGTGGCGATCCAGCTCAACTGCACGGCATCCATCTGTAGATCGGCCTGAATGGCCGGAAGAGCAACGTTTACTGAAGAGATGATAAACGGACCGACGAAGGAGGTCAGGGTGGCAACGATCAATGCGGATCGTTCCAACGTTGCGGTATCAGGGAGCGAGGGGTTCTGTTTCATGGGTGATCGGGGCTCTTTTGCCGCGAGTCTACCGTGCCGTTGCGTTGGCGCAAAGAGCTTTATGCAGAAAAACCCGTTTTTTCCTTACAAGAGCGGGGGCCGTTTCCGCATGGTCGAGGCGGGACCGCTGATTGACGCCGCTCCTTGTGTCTCCGGAGGAGATTACCTCGGTCAACCGTTTCTGATCTCGTCGTAGGGTGGGCACGACCGGGTGGGAAGGGCGAAGGCCTTTCCCCATTCCTGCCACTGGCTGGTGATCTCATCGACGACGCTGGAAATTTTTTCCGTGGTGCCGATGAGCGTCGCCGCCATCGCTTCGGTCTCCTCGAACCAGTTGCTGGCCGGGCGAAATCCTTCGCACAACAGGGAGATGCGACAGGCCAGATGAAGCAGTTCGGCCGCCTTTCTGGTGGTTGACTCGCCCAGTTCACTGGTTTCCAGTTCTTCATGGAAGGCGGCGGCGAGAGCAAAGGGAGCCGGTAGCCCCCAGTCCAGGAACAGTTCGGCGGCGAGTTCGGCGCTGTCGATATCGAAACGCAGGCGCTCCATGGCCCGACGTTCTTCTGCGGAGGTCTGCTCGTTCAGGATGATTTCGTATTCTTCGGGAAAGATACTGGCCAGGACCAGCTCTCCCATGTGGGAGAGCAACGCACAGCTGAACAGTTCGTCCGGGTCGAAGGAGCCGCTGCGCCTGGCCAATGCTTTGCCGGCCAAAGCCCTGGCCAAAGAGGACGACCAGAAACCGGAATAATCGAACCCGCGACAGCGCCCCTGACGGTTCGAGGCGAACAGGGACAGGCAGAGCGCCAACCGGGAGATGGTCTGCATGCCGAGTTTGACCGCGGCCCGCTGAACGGAGGCGACCTGGACACCGGTGGCCAGAAATGCGGAGTTGGCGTATTTGAGTATTTCGGCGGAAAGCGTCGGATCCACCAGGACCAGTTGGGCGATATCGTCCAGTGACGACGTGTCGCTGCGACACAGCTTCATAATCTCGATGGCCGTCGGTGATGGCGTCGGCAATTGGTGCATGTTTTGCAAGGAGATAAACACTTCTTTTCGATTCGGCATGACTGTTCCGTTTTCATTGGTTTTTTCAACAATGGACAGGTGTGCACCTATCATAGGGGAGGACGACGCAGAAGTCAAACCGCCGATGGGTGCTGACCGGTACCAGGGGGCTGCAACATTTTCGTTGCGCCTTTTAAGGAAAGGCTTATATCTAATCTGACAACCGGTCTGGTTGGCTGGGGATGACGACTTTTTGTTCCACCGGGCCGGCGCTGTGTCATCTTCCGGTCTTCAGAGGAGGAGTTGGTCATGACGAACAGGCGAATACTGGTGGTTGACGATGAACCGGATATGCGGGGGCTCCTGGCCCGTCTGTTGAAGAAAAAAGGCGGTTATGAGGTTCGCCAGGCCGACTCCGGCGATCACGGGCTGGAGACGATCGCCTTCTGGCGCCCCGATGTGGTCATTACCGACATCAAGATGCCCGGCATGGATGGGGTCGCCTTCTTTCGACGGATCAGGGAGATCGATCCCACCATCACCACCATCATCATGACCGGTTTCGGGACGGTGGAACTCGCCGTGGAGACCCTGAAGAACGGGGCCTACGACTTTTTCGAAAAGCCGTTCGACAACAACCAGATCATCCATGCTGTTGCCCGCGCCATGGAGCGCACCGAACTGCTGCGCCAGAGGCAACAGTTCGAGGAGTTGAACCGGCAGCTCTCCGACCAGGGAACGTTTTACGGATTTGTCGGGACCTCGCCGCGGATGCAGCAGATGCAGGATCTGCTGCGCCGTCTGGCCCCGAGCAGTATGACGGTGCTGATCCGTGGTGAGTCCGGGACCGGCAAAGAGTTGGCGGCTCGGGCCCTGCATGCGCTTTCCGGGAGAGCCGATCGACCGATGGTAACGGTGAATTGCCCGGCTCTGCCCGAGCAGATCCTGGAAAGCGAATTGTTCGGCTACAGCCGTGGGGCTTTTACCGGCGCTGATCGGGACAAGGCCGGTTTGTTCCTGGAGGCGGATCATTCCACCCTGTTGCTCGATGAGATCGCCGATATTCCCGTTTCCATCCAGACCAAGCTGTTACGGGTGTTGCAGGAGAAGGAAATCCAACCCCTCGGGCAAAATCGCAGTTACCCGGTTGACGTTCGGGTGATTGCGTCCACCAACCAGGCGATTGAGGAAAAGATCGGCCGGGGCGAGTTTCGGGAAGATCTGTTCTATCGCCTCAACGTGGTGACGCTCACCATGCCCAACCTGGAAGAGATCAGCAGCGATCTGCCGGCGTTGATTCACCACTTTTTCAACCGTTTTCGGACGGAGCACGAGCGGCAGGACCTGGAACTCGATGACTCGGCGGTTCAGGCGTTGCTGCAACGACGCTGGCGCGGCAACGTGCGGGAATTGCAAAACGTCATCAATCGAGCGGTGCTGCTGGACAGAGACGGACGTTTAACCAGGCAGGATCTGATGCTTGAAGATGCTCTCAGCGCGCAACCGGCCAAGGCTGGCGACGACCCTTATGCTAACCTGTACTACACCACATATGCCGATGCCAAGGAGGCGGTTCTGCGTTCTTTCTCCGAATCGTATTTGCGGGCTGCCATCCTCCGGGCGGAGGGAAACATTTCCCTTGCCGCCAAGGCGTGCGGCATGGAGCGGCAGGCCCTGCAAAGATTGGTGCGCCGCTACCAGATTCCCGTCGACGACCTGAAACGGGGCACCAGGTAGTCTTCTTCTGCGGCGCGTTTTGCTGGTGCTCCTCCACCTCTGATTGCAAGCCTGCTCCTGCTATTCACCGTTTATCGCCTTGAAATAACGTAAAAAAGCCGGTTGTCTTGGGCAGATCGGCGTCGCAACAGAAAAGCTGCGGGCGCAACAAAAATGTTGCGCTCTCCATTGGAGTCTATCTCCGTCCTGAATCGATCGTTCCTGTCAGAATCTTACAATTACAAACACCTGCGTGAGTCCCGTGGAAACTGTCGTTGCCCGGGAAAGCTGGAATGGAACCTGCATTGTCGTCAGCGACAAGGGCATGCCCCTGGCCAGCCCTTTGCTCGGTGCGTGCCGGTGAGCGGTTTGACTGCGCACAAACATGAAAATGATCGATGGATGACGGTTGCCTGGTATGAAACGGGGCCCTTTCCTGAGCATAGCAATTGCCTGCAGTCTGGTCGTTGTCGGTGCTTCAGACGCCGCTGCTTTACAGACCCATGGCGGTTCGGAAGGCTTTGTCGTCCATCAACTGGCCCATGTCCAGTATCTCGGAGCGTTGGGATATTTGATCTGGGACATTCGTCGCAGTGGTTTTAACGGCAGGGGATGGCTTCACCTGCAATGGTTTTGTCGGCTGATGATCGCCTGGAATGCGCTGGCCTTTGTCGGGCATTTCGCCCAGATGGCGCTGTCTGACGAGGCGCTGTCGACCCCTGACGGGTACCTGTCCTCGCAACTGCTGGCGCCGCTGTCCTTGGCCCGCCTCACGTATTTTGTGACCGCCTTGGATCACCTGCTTATCACCCCCGGGCTGCTTTTTCTGTTTCTGGCCATGCGCTGGTTTTATCGGCTCGAGGCAACTGCCGACAAAGGGGAGAGCCGATGATGAGTCTGTCTCTGCTGCCGGCCATTGGTCTCGATATCGTCGGCTCCGCCGCCAATATCGTTTTTTCCTTTCTGGCGCTGCATTATGCCCGGCTGCTTTCCCGTCGGCAGCCCGATAACTTTGTCTGGGGGTATCTGTTTTATGTGACCTTTGCCATTGCCGCCTTCACCATCTCGCGTGCCGTCGGGCATCTGGTCAAGCAGTTTCTCCTGATCGGCGGTGGTGATCGGATTTGGCATGCCTTGTCACCTTTTTCGGGAGGTTTCAATACATTATTCATGATCTCGGTGGCAGCGGTGATGATCTTCTATCACAAAGGGGTTCAGGCCTACGAAGCGCTGGACCAGGAGGCGGGCAAGCTCAAGGATGCCAACAGCGAACTGGCTGCCGCCGCCAGCCAGCTACGTGATCTGACTCAGAATCTGGAACACAAGGTGGAGGAACGAACCGAGGAATTGTCCCGCTCGGAACGCAAGTTCCGCCATCTGTTCACCGCTTCCAAGGACATGGTGTTTTTCTGTGAGGCCGGAGGACGGTTGGTGGACATGAATGACTCCGGTTTCGAGATGCTCGGCTATTCCCGTAATGATGCGAAGAACTTGAGTCTAGCCGTGTTGTTCGCCGATGCCACTATGGTTGAAACGTACCACCGCCGGCTGAAACTGGACGGCTACATCAAGGATCTCAACGTGGAAATGAGCCGCAAGGACGGCAGCGTCATTTCCGTTCTACTCTCCGCTACCGCCCTGCTTGAAGATAACGGTCAAATGTCCGGTTCGGAGGCGATCGCCAAGGACCTGACCAAGGTCAAGGTCATGCTCGAGCAGCTGGCTTCCAGTGAAAAGATGGCCTCGATCGGACAGATGGCGGCAGGCGTGGCCCACGAGATAAATACGCCGCTGGGCATTATTCTCGGTTATACCCAGCTGTTGATGGATGATTTTCCCGAGGGGAGCGAGCAGCACGAAAGTCTGCGGGTGATCGAGCGTCAGACGAGAGCGAGCCGAAAGATAGTTGCCGATCTGTTGAAGTTCTCCCGCCAGTCCGGTTCCACCCGCGAAGAACTCGATATCAACGAGATCCTTTCCGACGTGATGGCCGTTACCGAACATACCCTCAGCCTCAGCCATATCGACACCCATCTCGAACGTCAGCCTGACGTACCGCGGATCATCGGTGATGCGGAAAAGCTCCGGCAGGTATTCGTCAATCTGATCAACAACGCCCATCATGCCATGCAGGAGCAGGGTGGGCATCTGTTTCTACGCAGTAGCTACGACCCGCAGCAGGATATGGTCCGGGTCGAGGTTCGCGATACCGGTTGCGGAATCCCCGAGAGGCATCAGCCCCGGATCTTCGACCCGTTTTTTACCACCAAGCCGGTAGGGCAGGGAACCGGTCTCGGGCTTTCGGTCTCCTATGGGATCGTGCACGAACATGGCGGCACCATTAGCGTGCAAAGCCCGGTTGCGGATGGGCAGGGAGCAACGGCGGCGGGGACCAGGTTCATCATCAGCCTGCCGGCAGCCGGTCCGCAACCGGCAGCAGACTTCATCACGAGTTAGACAGCGCATGAATTTCAACAAACGGAACTGACATGGCAGAGATATTGGTATTGGACGACGTGCTCGACGCAACCGTCCTGGTCGGCAAGATCCTGACCAAGAAAGGGCATACGGTGCATACCTTCACCGAAGAGGAAGACGCGTTGCGTCACGTGGAACAGAACAGGGTCGACCTGGTCATCCTCGACATCAAACTGAAGAAAATGAGCGGGATCGAAGTCCTGGCGGAAATGAAGAAAAAGAACGCCGGGATGCGAGCGATCATGTTGACCGGTTATCCGACCGTGGAAACAGCTCGGGAGGCGATCAACCTCGGAGCTGAAGAATATTGCGTCAAGCCGATCGATCGTCTGGAACTGGAGGAAAAGGTCGAAAAGGTGCTCAAGAATGCCGCGCAGCCCGGCGGTCTTCGAATCTGATCGGCTGGGCGACGGATCGATGCGGGGACAGATGAGGACAGTGACGGGATGAGCGATACCCCCCAGCAAGACCGGGATCGACGTTATCTGCTGGTTTTCCAGCAGGTGACGAAGCTGATTTCGATGGCCCACGATCCCCGGGCAGTGATGGAGACGATCGTCTCCATTCTGCCGGAGCTGCTTGGCAGCGACGCCTGTACCATCCGGCTGCTCGATCCGGACACCGACGCCTTTGTGCTCGGTGCGGCAGCGGGCGTCTCGCGGGAATACCTGGATCGGCATGACGTGGACTCGGCCGAAACCATGGACCTGGTGTCGGCGGGAAGACCGGTGGCGATGGAGGATGTGGCGACCAGCCCGCACCAGCCGTTTCGCGAAGCTGCCCGTCGCGAGGGGGTTGTCTCGGTGTTGACCTTGCCCATCTCCTATCAGGGCAAGGTCACCGGAATCATGCGTTTGCTCACCCGGAATCGCCGTGTCTTTTCCGGAGAGGAGGTCGATTTCGCCCATGCCCTGGCGGAACAGGTGGGAATTGCCCTGGCCAATGCCTCGATGTTCCGGCAACTCGAGCAGCAAGTTGATTTTCTCAAAGAGGTTCAGGCCATGTCCAAGATGGTCAACTCGACGCTGGATCTCGATTCGATCCTGCAGACGATTGTCGAGCTGCTGCCCCGCAGCCTTCGGGCCCAGGGCTGCACCATCAGGTTGCTGGCGCCGCAGAGTAGCCGGTTGGAATTGGCCGCTTCGTTTGGTTTGTCCAAGCGCTATTTGGAGCGGGGTGAGGTGGCCGGGGAGGAGAATACGGTTCGGGCCCTGCAGGGCGAACCGGTGGCGATTGCCAACGTGGAACACGATAGCCGGGTCCTTTACCATGAACATATGCGCCGTGAAGGCATCAAATCGTTGCTCGCCGTACCGATCAAGGTGAACCGAGAAGTGATCGGGGTCATCAGGATTTTGGCGCGGGAGCGGCGGACCTTCGGTGCCGCCGAGATCAACTTCGCTTCGGCGGTGGCCGAGGTCGGCGGGGCGGCCATCAAGAACGCCGCCACCTACCGGCAGATCACCCTGCTCTTCAACCAGATTGAAGAGCATGAGCAGTTTCTGGGCAACATCATCGATTGCATCCGCCCGCAGTTGCTGGTGGTCGACAAGAACGGGCATGTGGTTATGGCCAACAAGGCTTTTCTCGAGGCAAACGGCAAGAGCGAGGGGGAGGTGTTGGGCATGGCCTACGGTCAGGTCTGCCGGACCGAAGACGGTGAGGGGAGCTGTCCGGTGCCCCAGGTGCTCGCCACCGGTCGGATGGTCAGTGTCGTCCAGTCGCAGGTGGAAGAGGATGGCCGGCATTGGTATGAGCGATCGGCGACGCCGATGCGCACGAACAGTGGTGAGGTCGAGTATGTGATCGAGGTGATCCGGGATCTGACCGCCCAACGCCGTCTCGTAGAGGAGCAGGCGGAGCGGAGCAAACTGGAAGGGGTGATCGAATTGGCCGGCACCGTGGCCCATGAAATCAATACCCCGCTCTTCGCAGCGCTGGGAACGGCCCAGCTGATGGAGGCCGATCTCGATGACCAGGAGTTGGGTGACGACCTGCGGACCATTATCCGTAATCTCCAGGCCATCGGGGATTTGACCAGGAAGATGGCGACCATGACCGGCTATCGGGACAAGGAATACGTGGGTGAAACCCGCATCATCGACCTCGGTTGAGAAGGTTGGGCAGGATGAGGAACACCCGTTCAGCCAGAGCGCAGGAACGGAAGTCGTAGTAACAATCTATTTTTTTAACTCAGTGGAGGTGTATCGTGACAAAGAGACAGAATTATTGGCTCATTGGCGGTTTGTTGGCACTCCTGATGATCGGAGTGCTCCAGGATCCGGCCTGGGCGGGTAAGCTTGAAGAGGCTATTGCCAGTGCGCCGCAAGGTACCGAACCGGGTCAGATCGATCCGAGCAAGCCCGCCGGATTCCTTGGTATTCCCGGCGGTCCCCAGGTGAATCTGATCGTCGCTTTTCTGTGGGCCGTCTGGGTCGGCTGGATCTTCTCCACCGTTGGTGCCTTCGGTGGCGTCATGGCCGGCGTCGGCCACATGGGCGTATTCGGGCTGGGCGACTATGCCAAGACTTTCAAACAGACCGCGCCGACCCTCAATAAGAGCATCACCGACTCGATCCGTGGTTCGAACCAGTTCCTGGTTGGCTTCTCGGCATTGATCTCGTCATTCAACTATTACAAAATGGGCCGTCTGGTGGTACCGCTGGCGATCGCCCTCGGGCTCGGTTCCATCGTCGGCGCCTGGGGTTCGGTAACCCTGTCGGCCGGCAAGATTTCCTTCAGCGCCTACCAGGGTTATTTCGGCCTCTTTGTCTTGGCTCTGGGCGTGTATCTGTTCTGGGAAACCTCTCCGGCCGGCCAGGCCAATAAGAAGAAAGCCAAAGCAGCCGCCCAGGCGTTCGAGGCGACGGTGAAGAAGCAAAAAAGCGGCGAAAGTGTCGATACCGCCTCGCTTGGCGTCAAGGTCACCAAGATGGCCTTGACCCAGATCATGTTCACCTTTTACGGTGTCGAGTTTAAATTCAACCCGCTCATTCCCTTTTTCGGCGGTGTCGTTATTGCGGCGGTTGCCGCGTTTCTCGGCGTCGGCGGCGGCTTCCTGCTGGTACCGTTTCTCACCAGTGTAGCCGAACTGCCCATGTACCTGGCGGCCGGAACATCGGCCCTGGCGGTTCTGATCAGCATGATCACCAGCATTATCACCCTGATCTCCAAAGGTGTTCAGTTTGACTGGGCGCTGATCGGTCTGGAACTGGTCGGTATCGCCGTCGGTTCGGTTGTCGGCCCGCGCACCTCCAAATACTTCTCCGATATCTGGCTGAAGCGGTTGTTCATCGTGCTGGCCCTTTATGTCGGTATCGACTATGTTCTGCGTGGATTCTTCGGTATCCGGCTTGTCGGCTGATCGTTATCCCGCATGATGTGCTGTGAGCCCGGGCGGCAAAAAGAGCCGCCCGGGCTTGTGAGGCTTATGGATCTGCAATCCGTTCTGCATTTTTTCGATCCCTGGTTGATCGAACCGTATCGCTGGATGTCACCGGCGATTGCCGGTTATCTGCTGGGTACCGCCATACTGGCTGGCTACTGCGTCATTATCGGAGATCTCTCCGCCACGCTGGTGGCCTTTTTCAACCGCGGTTATCTCGCCAAACTGCGCCACGGCATGGAGCATCACCACAAGCTCTCCGAGGAGGCGTTGAAGCGCGGCGACAAAGAGAGCTACAAGGCAGTCAACCGTCAGGGTCTCGACTCTTTTGGTTATTCCTTTTCCATGGGAGCGGCGCTGTTCTGCGTGTCCATCTGGCCGATGCCCTTTGCCCTGGCCTGGATGAACCTGCGCTTCGCCGACGCACCACTGCCGTTGCCGGCCGGATTTCCGTTTTGGGGCGGCAAAGAGGTGCATTATTTCACCTCGTTTTTACTCTGCTATATCCTCGTAAGAATCGTCTACTCCCAGATCATGGGGCGGGTCTCCTGGTATAACACCTGGAAATCAAAGGTTACCGGTTCCTATCCACAGCCCGGCACGACTGACTCCTGAAAACGATGAAAAAACCTGCCCCGGCGCTGGGGACCAGGTCCCTGTTGCCGCCCGTCACGGTGGGTGCATACGGTCACGTGGTGGATCCGGGTGGTGGTGACACGGTTTCGGCGCTGCGCGTCTGCGGCAGTTCAACGATAAAGACCGTGCCTGGTCCTCCGTTTTCGGGTTTGGGCAGGTCGTCGGGGAAGAACGTCGGTGGCGGCGGGCTCAAGGCGGTGATGGTGCCGCCGTGATCCTTGATGATGCCAATCGATACCGAGAGCCCCAGCCCGGTCCCCTTGCCCACCTGCTTGGTGGTGAAAAACGGATCGAACAGCTTGCCGAGATGGTGTTTGGCCACGCCCTTCCCGGTGTCCGCCACGCTGACTTCCAGGCGTTGCGTGTCGGGGAGCAGACGTGAGCGAACGATGATCAGGCCGTCCTGGCCGATGGCATCCGCCGCGTTGTTCAGCAGGTTGAGCCACACCTGGCGGAGCCGTTCCTTGTCACCGCGCAGCGTGGTTACTGCCGCGTCCGGCAGAAAAACCACCTTGATGCGATTGAGAAAAAAGGCGTGTTCCACGAGGTTGATGACCTCCTGCAGCGATTCGTTGATCGCAACCTCGCCGACCACCGATTGCGATTGTCGCGAATAACCGAGCAGATCGGCAACGATCTTGCGGCATACCTTCGTCTGTTTTTCAATGGTCTTCAAGCCGTCGAGCAGCTCTTCGTCATGGATGTCGTCCATCAACAACTGGGTATAGCCGAGAATGATACCCAAGGGGGTGTTGATCTCGTGGGCGACGCCGCCGGCCAGACGTCCCAGATCCTCGAGTTTCTGCGATTGGATCAGTTGCTCCTGAAATTTTTTCAGCATGGTGATGTCCCGGGCGGTCAGCAGAATGCCCATGATGCTGCCGTCCTGGTCGTGGACCGGGACTTTCACCACGTGGAACCAGTGGTGCTCCCCGGCTCGCTTGATCGACACCTCTTTGGCCAGCGGTTTGCCGGTGGCGAGGATCTCCCGGTCTTCTTCGGTGTTGCTCCGGGCTCGGGTTTCGGAGAAGATGGCAAAGTCGTTTTTACCGATCACGTCGGTCTCGGTCAGGCCGAAATAGTCGCAAAACGATTTGCCGGCGAAGGTGTAGCGCAAATCCCGGTCCTGCAAGGTGATGAAATCCGGGGTTACGTTGACGATGGTCTTCAGGATGCCCTGTTGCCGGGCGATGGTCCGCTCCCGTTCGGTCAGTTCCTCAATATGGTTTTTCACGGTAACGGCCATGGCATCGAAGGCCTCTGCCAGATCCTGCAGCTCGTCGCCGAAATTGTGTCTGAAGACCGGGCACTGGCGGCAGCTTTCCATCTTGAACGGATATTCAGCGAGTTGGCAGTTAGGGCACAGGGTTCCGGCCAGATACCAGCAGCGCCGTTGTTTGTCTCCATAAGCCGGGCACTCCTGTCGGCGGCAATTCATGATCTGCCAGCAGTACTTGGCCAGAGTGGTGCCGGCGTGGACGTCGAGGTTGCCGGTGACGATCTCTTCCACTGATGACCTGAGCCGGTTTAGACGATGGGTGATGGTCCGGGCAAACCACAAGGACAGTATGACGCCGACGCCGACAACGGCCAGTGTGCTGACCAGGCTGGCCACCTGCTGGCGCTTGATCTGGGCGTCAATGGCGCTGCGCGACAGGCCCAGCCTGACCGTGCCGAGGGTATTGTTGCCGAGGGTGATCGGGGCGCTGAAGTCGTAGACCCGTCCCTGCTCAGTATCCAGCAGCAACGGGCGCCCTTCGCTCCTGGCGTCGCTGATACGGAGCAGGTCGGTGGGGAATCCTCCGGCAAACGTGTGCGATAAAACGTTGGCGCCGGTATCGGTGAGGAAGACGTAGATGATGTCGTCGTACTGCCGTTGAGCATTTTCCAGGAGATTGCTCATCTGCAGAAAATCCATGGCCAGCAGCGGTTCGGTCAGGCGAAAGGCCAGGCCGGTGGTCATTGCCTTGCCCCGCTTCTTTCCTTCTTCGAGCAGCGCTTCCGAAGACATGGACGACAGGGTCAAGCCGATGCCGATACCGCAGAAGACGAGCATGCAGGTCATGCCCAGCGTGATCTTGGTCCGGAAACGCAGGTTGTGCAGGAAACGGGTCAGGTCGCTAATCAAGGTCCAGCCCCACTTTTTGACTCAAGGTCCGGATCCGGTCGAAATCCTGATCATCGGATGGCACAAAGCCAATGAAGTTGGCGGCGTCAAGAATCGCCCGGTGCTGCGAATTGTTCTGGTAATCGAGGGCAAGCAGGGCGTTGCGAATCAGATCGACCGTGTCGGTCGAAAGCCTGGGGCTATGGGCGTAGACCCACCCGGGATACCAGGGCGAATGGTCGATTACCTTGAGCTGACCAAGGTCGATTTTCCCGGCCACCACCTGCAGGGATCCCTCCCGAATCGAACCGATGTCGTGCAGACCGGCATAGACGCCGAGAATGACATTCTCCTGGCGACCGCCGGCAAACACTACTTCACGGAAGTCTTCGAGCCGCAGGCCATGATCGAAAAAATGACCGAGAGGAAAGAGGTACCCACCGGCCGAGGTGGGATCGACGGCCACCCATGATTTTCCCCGGCAGTCGGCCAGGTTGGTAATCCGGTCATTGTCTCTGCGGGCGATGATCTGCCCGCGAAACTCGGCGCGACCGTCTTTTTCGATGATTCTGGCCATGGCCCGGGCCCCGTAACGATTGGCCAACTTGACGTAGATGAACGGGTTGGAAAAGGAGATGTCGATCTCGCCCTGGCCGAACATGCTCAGGTGGTGATCGAAGGTATCGGGGAAGACCTGCCGCACGGGCAGGCCGGTCGCTTCGGAGAGATATTCAACCAGTTGATGGTGTCGCTGGAAAGACTCAGTGTGGGAATACTGCGGCAAATAGGCGTAGGTGATGGCCGGCTGTCGCGGCTGGATGCTGATCTCCT
>JAUVWB010000106.1 GCA_030604345.1 Desulfofustis sp.
CGGCAGATGGCCACCGGCTCCTTCTCCACCCGGCCGCGACGGCAGACCGGCTCACAGGGCCGGTCGCAGACGCGCCCGAGAATACCCGGAAAGACGTTTGACTCCCAGTTGATCAGGTAGGCGCCGGTGTAATCCTCATGGAGAATCCGGCGGATATACTCAGGCACCTGCGTATGGGCCGGGCAGCCGTACTGGCAATCGATTACCTTATGGTAATATTCCGGATTTCTGATGTCGGTCGGTTTCACAGGTCTCGGCTCATGAACGTTGATGTTATCCTGAGTGCCGGTGTTACCCCCGGCATGCTCCAGATCAGATGTGTATTCCTGAATGATAGTAGCAGCATATCGGCAAAATGCCAAGGGTCGGAAACGAGTTGCCGGTATCTGCCCCGACTGCATTCAATAATGATTGTTGGAACGAAGTATGGTAACGGGAACAGCCAGGAAGGCAACACCTTTCTCTCGCATTGAGCCAGGTCTGGCTTGTCGGCGCCAATCGTCCCGCTTGCATCGTCCCGCGGTCGACACCTGTTTACGGCGGGATGAGGCGAAAATAATTGTACTTTTTCTGCAAAGTGTTGCAGTATACAATGATACCCAATGGTTGCGTCCGCTTGCCAAGGAGAGCGAAATGAAGAAGACCGAGATCGAATATTGGATTACCGCCATGCTGGAGGCCTATCCCAATGTATCGGACCTCAATATCACCGTCGGCAAAACGTTGCAGGTGGAATCGGCCGGTGTTCTGGTCCCGGTGGCGGTGGAGCCGCCGATCAAGGAACTGACGCCGTTTCAGACCGAGGTGTTCGCATTGAACCTGATCGGCAAGAACAAACGGTTGCTGGCCGATCTGGTGGCCAACGGTTCCTGCGACCTGTCCTATTCCCTGAGTGATACCGCTCGCTTTCGTGTCAATATATTCACCCAGAAGGGGTATGTCACCACGGTGCTGCGTAAACTCGAAACCAAGGTACCGAGCATCGAAGGGATGAATTTTCCTCCCGCATTCGGCAAAATGGCGCGGGAGCTCAACGGTCTGATCATCTTCACCGGTGCCACCGGTACCGGTAAGACCACCTCCCTGGCCGCGCTGCTCAACCGGATCAACGAGGAGCGTTCAGTACATATCGTCACCCTGGAGGACCCGATCGAATATGTGCATGAACACCACAAGGCCACCTTCAACCAGCGCGAGTTGGGCAACGATTTCAGTACCTTTGCCATGGGCATGCGGGCGGCCCTGCGTCAGGCGCCGAAGGTTATCCTGGTGGGCGAGATGCGCGACCGCGAGACCATGGAAATCGGTTTGACGGCAGCCGAGACCGGGCATCTCGTCTTGTCAACCCTGCACACCATCGATGCCGGGCAGGCCATCAACCGCGCGCTGGGCATGTTCGAGCAGGAGGAACAGCCGCAGATTCGCAACCGTCTTGCCGATACCATCCGCTGGGTGGTCAGTCAGCGGTTGCTGCCACGCATCGGCGGCGGTCGTATCGCCGCCATGGAGATTCTCTGTACCAGCCTTCGCGTCAAAGATCTCATCTTGAACGGGGAGTCCGAGGAGAAGACCTACTACAACGTCATCAAGGCCGGCTCGGCGTTGCAGATGCGCACCTTCGACCAGCACATCCTGGAGCTCTACGCAGATGGCTTGATCACCGAAGAGACGGCAGTCACCTATTGCTCCTATCGCAACGAAATCTATCGCGGTATCGACCGGATCAAGGCGGCTCGTGGCGAGGCCACGTCGAGCCTGACCGGATTGGCCATGGAAGAAACCGAAGAGGATAAGCGGTTTGGCTTTTGATCATAAGAGACGACGGCCGGTCGACAGATCTGCGATGAATGGGCAACCACGAACCAGGTGAGCGGCATGAAAATCGTATGTAAGGCGTGCGGTAAAAAACACAAATCGACACCGAAACTGGAAGCAAGCTTGCAGACCCTGCAGCCGGGGTCGCACCTGCGTATGAAATGCGGTCAATGCGGCGAGCCGATCCTGCTCGGGCGGGACCTGCTGCACCAGTCGGTGGAGTTGAAGGACCAGGTGGCGCCGTTTATCGGCAAGCGGGTCAAACCGCCGGAGCCTCCCGATACCTCATGGCTGGAGGACGGAGCTTTTGAGGAGGATGAGATTGTCTCCGACATCCCGCAAGCGATGGTGCTGATGCCGGAGGGACCGGGACGGGATCAGGTCATCAAGGCCTTGACCGGCCTTGGCTACCGCGCCGAAACGGCACTCGACATCGACCACGCCCTGGAGAGGATGCAGTTTTTCAATTATTCAAGTATCGTCATGCACGCCGATTTTGGCGGAGGCAGCCTGGACGACAATCCGTTTCACCGGTACATGGCAACCATGAATATGGCTCGGCGTCGCTACATCTTTTATGTGCTCGTCGGTCCCGCATTCAGTACGTTCTATAATTTGCAGGCCCTCGCCACATCGGCTAACCTGGTGGTGAACGACAAGGACACCCCCTATTTCGGCGTCATCCTGCGTAAGTCCATCCCCGATTATGAAGAACTCTTCGGGCCCTATATGGAAGAATTGAAGGTTCAAAGGAAATAACCGTTATGCCCTATCTGCACGCGACACCCACCCCGGCCCGCCTCCCCAGGATCGCAACGGCAGGCCAGCTGCTTCTGCGAGTGTTATGCTGAGGCGCGTCAACCGGTTGATCGGCGGAGCTGCGCGGCGGCTGAATCGACTGGTGCATTCATCGTCCACCGTCTATCGTCGCATATCTCGTCTAGGTCGACAGAAAAGCGAGACAACGCCGCCTCCGGCTGAGACCGGTGCCGAGTTGCACGTGGAAAACAAGCCCGAACGGGACCACGTCAACCTCGGCAGCGCTGGAAATCACCAGCCGGTGCTTGCTGAGCCGAAAACGGTGGTGGAAACGCCCAACCGCGCCTGGACCGTGGAAGATTTTCCGGTGGACCCGTTGCCCGGTAAGACCCGATTCCACGATTTCTCCATTGACCAGCGGGTCATGCAGGGCATTGCCGGTCAGGATTTTCGCTATTGTACGCCAATCCAGGAGCAGGGCTTGCCGATCGTTCTGAACGGACGGGACTTGATTGCCCGAGCCCAGACCGGAACCGGCAAGACGGCGGTCTTTCTCATCGGCATCTTTTGTCGTCTGCTGCAGGACCAGGAGCGGCCGCCGCCCGGTCATCCCCGGGCGCTGATCATTGCCCCGACCCGGGAACTGGTTCTGCAGATCGTCAAGGACGGCCGGGCTCTAGGCGCCCACACGCCGCTGAAGATGGTGGCGGTCTATGGTGGCTCCGATGTGAAGACCCAGGGTGAGGCGTTGCGGCAGCAACGCTTCGATGTGGTTGCCGCAACGCCGGGCCGGTTGCTCGATTACCTGCGCCGTGGCGTTCTGACGCTCGATCGTTGCACGACGCTGGTCCTGGACGAGGCGGATCGCATGCTCGATATGGGTTTTTTGCCGGATGTCCGGCGGATTCTGGCCCATCTGCCGGGATCCGAGAAACGGCAGACCCTGCTCTTCTCGGCGACCATCTCCGACGATGTCCGACGTCTGGCGGATCGCTGGTGTCACCGGCCGGTCTACCAGGAGGCTGGTGAACAGAGCGTCTCGGTGGAGAAGATCGAACAGCGGGTGTACCTGACCACCTCCGAGGAAAAATTTACCCTGCTCTACAATCTCATCAAGGGGCGAGACCACGGGCGGATCCTCATCTTCGAAAACATGAAGAGTGACGCCGCCGCCCTGGCGGCCCGGTTGCGGACCTACGGCATCGACAACCTGCTGCTGACCGGTGACGTGCCGCAGACCAAACGGCTGTCGCGACTCGAAGCGTTTCGCGCCGGGGGGGATCGGATCATGGTGGCAACCGATGTGGCGGGTCGTGGCATCCACGTGGATGATATCGTCTATGTGGTCAACTACACGCTGCCTGACGAGCCGGAAAACTATGTGCACCGTATCGGTCGCACCGGCCGTGCCGGCGCCGCCGGGGTCGCCGTCAGTTTTGCCTGCGAGCGGGGGGCGTTCGCCATCCCCGATATCGAGGCCTTCATCGGTCGATCGCTGCCCTGCACTGAACCGGGGGACGATATGCTGGCGCCCCTTCCGGAACCATCGATTGCCGAAAAAAAAGGATCACGGCGGTCCAATCGACCGCGATCCGGACGGAAAAATCGACAGAGCCGGCCTGGATCATCCCGGTGAAGTGGTGGAGAGCGGAACAAGGGCTTGTTGCTCCGCTGTTTTTGTGTTATAAAATAAAATTCACGTGATGGGGTGGCCTCCTGGAGAAGGATGTACCCCTTCTTGCTTTTATGCAGCGTCTGCCAGCGCAGGCAAATTGAAACCCAAGCCCTGTACAGCCACGGCTGTACCACGAGTTAAACCCATGACAGAAAAATTCAACCAGAACAATCAGGCGGGAAGTGAAGAGCTGAGCTTTGCCGAGCTCTTCGAGATGGAAGAGAACAACAAGGTGGTCGAAGTCGGCAACGTCGCCCACGGTATCATTATCGGCGAAGATGACGAGTGTTATCTTGTTGATGTCGGGGATAAAGCGGAGAGTTATATTCCCAAATCGGAGTTCCGTCACGACGATACCGCCGAGATGAAGATTGGCGATACGGTCGAGGTCTTCGTCGAACGGCGTAAGGACGAAGGTGGACTGCTCCTGTCCCGAGAAAAGGCTATCGCCATCAAGGTCTGGGAAGACATCGCCAAGATCCAGGAAGCCGACGGCACGATTCAGGGCCGTATCGACAGTCGGGTCAAGGGCGGCATGTCCGTCGATATCGGTGTCCCCGCTTTTCTTCCCTACTCGCAGATCGATCTGCGGCCGGTCAAGGACCTCGACGCTCTTATCGGTCAGAGCTTCGATTTCAAGATCCTCAAGTTCAACCGTAAACGCAACAACGTCGTTATCTCCCGTCGGGCGATCCTCGAGGAGGAGCGGAACAAACTGCGCGAGCAGATGCGGGAAAAACTGGAAGAGGGTCAGATCATCACCGGCTCCATCACCAATATCACCGATTACGGCCTGTTCATCGATATGGGCGGGATGGACGGCCTTTGCCATATTACCGATCTCAGCTGGGGACGGGTTTCCCACCCGGCCAAGCTCTACAAAGTCGGCCAGGAAGTCGAGGTCAAGGTCCTCAAGTACGACCGTACCAACGACCGGGTCTCCCTGGGTATCAAACAATTGCGTGAAGATCCGTGGGCCACGGTGGCCGAGCGGTATCCGGTCGGTCAGAAGGCTGCCGGCAAGGTGGTCTCCATCACCGATTACGGCGTCTTCGTTGAGTTGGAAGAAGGTGTCGAGGGTCTGATCCACGTCTCGGAGATGACCTGGTCGAAAAAACCGCGTCACCCGTCCAAGATGGTCGCTGTCGGCGATGCCATCGAGGTTATGGTGCTCAATATTGAGCCGGAGACCAAGCGGATTTCCCTCGGCATGAAGCAGTTGCAGCCCAATCCGTGGGATATGGTGATCGAGAGCTATCCGGTCGGTTCGATCATCGAAGGAAAGATCAAAAACATCACAGACTTCGGTGTCTTTATCGGCATCGAGGAGGGCATCGACGGTTTGATCCATGTCTCCGATCTGTCCTGGACTGAGCGTATCAAGCATCCGGCCGAGAAATACAGCAAAGGCGACACCATCCAGGCGGTGGTATTGAAGATAGATAAGGAGAACGAACGGTTCTCTCTTGGCGTGAAACAATTGACCCCGGATCCGTGGCAGACCGCCTATAACAATTATCCGTCCGGTACGGTGGTCGAGGGCGAGATCACCAACGTCACCGATTTCGGGGTGTTCGTGAAGCTCGAAGAAGGTATCGAGGGGCTGGTTCACGTCTCGGAGATTCCGAAAGACAAGGTAAAGAGTCCGGCCGAGTTCTATAAGGTCGGCGATGTGCTGAAGGCCATTGTCATCAACGTTTCAGCCAAGGACCGCAAGATCGGTTTGTCGGTAAAAACGCTGGAAGACGAAGGTGAGGAAGAGGCGGTACAGAAGATCAAGAAGGCGGAGGCGGAAATCGCCGAGGCCGCGCCTGCTACGTTTGGCGATCTCTTGAAGGCGGCGGCGGAAGGGGGCAACAAGTCGGAAGACTGATCTCCCAGCCGGCGCTTTGTGAAGCTAAAGGTTGTTTTGCCGGCTGCCCGGC
>JAUVWB010000210.1 GCA_030604345.1 Desulfofustis sp.
CGGCCGCCGGCACCGTTGCCGCGTTTCATGCTCCTCTTTAGCGTGCTTTTTGCTGCCGTCGCCATCGCCTGGGCCTGTTGGGCGGGCATGGATATCGTGGTCAGCGCTCAGGGTATGGTGGTCCCGAAAGGCAAGGTGAAGGTCGTCCAGGCGCTGGAACCGGGTCTGGTAACGGCCATCCATGTCCGCGACGGCCAGCGGATCCGGGCCGGCCAACCGCTCATCTCCCTGGATGGTACCGCCAACCGGGAAGACCTGCAGACCCTGGAGAAGGATCTGGCCAAAGCGGCATTAACCGTTATGCGGCTCGAGGCGCAGCTGGCCAACGATATGGCCCGCTTCAATCCACCAGCGGAGGCCGACCCCCAAGCGGTGGAGCTGCATCGGACGTTATTGGAGCAATCTCTGGCGGCCCAGGGGGAGCGGTTGGCGACGCTTGTCACGGAAATAGAACGGTGCTGCGCCGAACAAGAAGCGGTTCAGGCCGATGTCAACGGTCGCCGGGAATCCGTGCCCCTGGTGCGGGCGCTTTATGAAAAAAAACAGGCGCTGGCGGAAAATGAACTCATCTCGCAAGCGGAATTGTTGCAGGCGCAGATCGAGATGACTGATGCCGTGCAGCATTTGGCCGGCAGTGAAAGCAGGCTCAAAGAGGTGGTCGTTCGCCGTGAACGGGCAGAAGAGGAGTTGGGTCTGGTCCAGGCGGAATACCGCAGAGATCTGCTCGATTCGTTGACCCAGGCCCGTAACGAGCGGGAGCAGCTGCGCCATCAGATTGCCAAGGCCCGCAACCGGCAGAGTCTCTATGAACTCAAGGCGCCGGTGGACGGCATTGTGCAACAGCTCGCCATTCACACGGTGGGCGGGGTGGTGACCGCCGCCCAGCCGCTGCTGGTGATTGTCCCGACCGAGAGCGGTTTTGAGGTGGAGGCCAAGGTGTTGAACAAGGATATCGGCTTCGTGGCTCCACACCAGCCGGTCTCGGTGAAGGTGACCGCGTTCCCGTTCACCAGTTACGGCGCCTTGCCCGGCACGATCGAATGGGTCGCCGGCGACGCGGTCCTGGACCAGGATCTCGGCCCCGTCTATCCGGTGCGCGTATCGTTGACCGGCCATGAACTGCCGAACCGGGTGAATGGCCGAACCGGCAGAATCACTCCGGGCATGATGGTCTCCGCCGACGTCAAGGTCGGATCGCGGCGGGTCATTGAGTATTTCCTCGGGCCGATTCTGCGGTACCGGGACCAAAGTCTGCGGGAGATGTGACCATGGTAAGCGAAACCGAACCAGGCACCGGGGCGACCGCCCCTGTAGACGGCACCGGTGCCGAAGAGCAACAGCTGAACGAGGCGCTGCGCCAACAATCTCTCCAGGTCTTGCGGCGCTTACCGGCCCTGGGTCCGGTGATCATGCTCTACCTGCAGTCGGCTCATCGCCGCTTCCAGTTCATCTCCGATCTTGAATGGTTGCTGTTGCCCCCGCTGCTTCGGGGGCAATGCAAACTGTATCTGAAGCAGGACTACCCCATCTCCTTTGTCAGTTGGGCGTTTCTCAGTGAGCCGGTGCAGCAGCGGTTGGTGCAAAACGGTGGCCGCTTGCGTCCCGAAGAGTGGGACAGCGGCGACCGGCTCTGGCTCATCGATATCGTCTCTCCGTTTGGCGGCGTCGATGTGGTGCTTTCAGACATGCGTCGCATCTTCTCCGGTCGCCACCTCCACCTGCTTGCTCCCGACCCTGCCACCGGCGGCGTCATTGGTCGTGTATTGCCCCCTCTTGATGAACCGGGCGCCGACGGTGGCGGGGCGGGAGCGATGACGGACAAGCAATGATCTCGATGCTCCGTGCTCTGTGGCAACGGCTACTTTCCGGCACCCTGCGAACATTCGCAAAGACGCCCGGTTGGATGGGAGGTGCGCTGGTCATACTACTCTCTCTGGCTGTTGTTTTGTCAGGTGCTCCTTCGACGGTGACTCTCTGACGCTTGAGGAGTTTGTCGCCTTGGCGCGCAGCCGTGAAGCAGGGTACCGGGCTGCCGTTGCCGCGAGCGCTGCGGAGCGCGCTGCCGGGTGGCGAGACGTTGCCGACTATGGGCCGCGGCTGCAGGTATCCGGCAGCTATCATGCCAGTCGCGATCGCATCAATCCGGCGGGGCATGAGCCTGTCGCAGCCGCCCAGGCGTCATCGTTCAACGAGACGCTCCTGTCGGTGACCGCTGAGCAGCCGATCATCGATCTGGAAAGAGCCGGACGACTCAGTCGCGGACTGATCACCATGGACATTGCGGCACTGCAGCAACAGAAGGCCGAGGAAGAACTGGTGCTGAACGCCTGCGAGCGCTATTACGCGGCGCTTTCTCACCGTGAAGGGTATCTGCTTGCCCGGTCCGAAACGGCGGCGCTTCGTGTCCTGCTGCAGTCGGCTGAGAAACGGCTGAAGCTCGGTTTCGGCACCATCACCGATAAACATAACGCTGAGGCTCGCTACCGACTCTCGGAGGCCGGCGAGCTCTCCCGTCTTACCGAGTTGGATAACGCCCTGAGGGCCCTCGAGGAATTGATCGATGCCCCGGTCGACAGGGAGCGCCTGGAGGACACGCCGGACAGCCGCATGTCTCCTCTGGCGGAATCGCTGCGCTATTGGCAGGAACTGGCACTGCAGAACAACACGGATCTTCGGATCAGCCGACTCCGTCAAGCCATCGCCGAAGCGGAACGGCGCGTGGCCGGGGGGCGTTTCTCACCGGCCCTGGTGCTGTTTGCCTCCCATCGTGAGTATCAGCCCGACGGTGGGGGAGACGGATACGGGGAGGATCGGCAGGAGACCGATATCGGCCTGCGGTTGGAGATGGATCTTCTCGCCGGAGGCAGAGACCTTGCCGGCTTTTCGGAGGCGTCATCGCGGCTGCGTTCGGCGCAGGCGCAGGTGGTTGCGGCGGAGCGAGCGGTGCGCCGAACGGTGCATTCCTTATGGGCAGGTATTGCCGCCACCGCCGAACTGATCGAGGTATACCGCAACGCTGTGGAGTCAAACCGACTGGCGTTGGAAGCGACGCAGGCCTCGTTTCATGAGGGGGCAAAAGTGCTGCTCGATGTCTTGAACGCCCAGCAGGACTATTACCGTTCCCGCAAGGCCTACCAAACCGCTCGCTATGATTATCTGCTGTTGCGGGAAAAGCTCAAGCTGACAGTCGGCAGTTATGAATAAAGGGAATCTTGAAAAGGAGGGAAACGGTATGAAAGCAGAAAGCTTTTTGATGGTAATGGTCCTGGCCGCCACGATCTGTTTCGGGGGGTGCGTTCCCCACAAGGCTGCGGAAACCGTCCGCGATGCCAAGCAATTGGAGGCTTCCCCGAAAATTGCCGAGTATCTGCGCTCCGGCCATTATGTGCAAGCCTTGCATCGAATCGGCATGTATTGGCAGCAAAAACACCATGTCGATACGGAATGCCCTGAGGAAGCGCTTATCAAGCCGGGCCAAGTGGTCGTTTTACAACCGATTGTCCATAGGGAAGGGGATGCATACCCGCGATCGGGTGCATGGCAACAGCGTTTCGAATTTGCACGATGCGGTCAGAAGAAAACCTGCAACGCCATATTCCTGGCAACCCCCTCAGCACCACCGCAGGTACAACCACTGCCACCCGGCGATACCATAGCATCGCTGCAATTGCTCCATGACGCCCGTCAGGCGGCGATGATGGCTGCGTATCTGAAGCTTGGGCCGCAGGAAGAAGGTAAAAAGTGTCGTGATATGGAGATCGTGGATACGAAACTGATCTCTCCTCCGCCGATGGGCTTGCTGCCCAAGAGCGGCCCCTGGGTGGAGGAATGGACTATTGATTGCTGCGGCAAACCGGTGGCGGTGACCGCAGATTTTGCCCCAAACGGTCGAGGCGGTACCTCGTTTCATTTCAAATAGCCACGAACCTAACGGCGCGGAAAAGGCTCGAATCGATAGAGGAGTAGAAGGGGATGAAGCGAAAGCTCAGCATGGTAGTCGGCATCATCGGTATCGTCTTGATCTTCGCCGTCCATGCCCGGAGCGCCTGCGATCCCATGACCTACTGGGAGACCCAGAGCGCGGAATTTCATCAATTTTGCGGGTATGGCAGCGTCTACCTCAAAGACAAC
>JAUVWB010000131.1 GCA_030604345.1 Desulfofustis sp.
GCGGCATCGGGTTGCCAGAGAACGGCCATCATGCTGCCGTCTTCGCGCATGATTTCTCCGACGATCTGACCTGACGCATTGACGCCATAGGCCGCGCCGTTGGTGAAGGTGGTGACGATCGTTTCTTCTGTCGGCTCACCTTCTCCTTCGGGCGGGATAATAATCACTTCCGTCTGAGTCAACGGCAACGGCGTCGGTGCGACCTCAAGAGTCACAACATCGCCGGCCCAGTAAACGGGCACGAAATTAAGCCCGCTGCTCGACTCACCCACCGCCAGACCATTGGCGTTGACGCCGTAGGTTGCGCTGTAAGTGTTGCCCGCGATGGGGCTCAGGGTCTGCTCCAGCAGCGGGAGCAAATCATCGAGCGCCGGATCAAAGTTGGCCGTATCGAATGTCACCCGCTGGGCCAGCAGGTTCACACCACCCAGATCCGATTGGCCGACGCCGATAATGCTGTTTTCGGCCGCACCCACCAGCACACTGAACGCCGTGCCGACTGCATCGTCCACGAAAGATTCGAACGCAGCGAAGCGATTCGCATCATTAGGAAATGCATCTTCCGCGGTCACAATGCCGTCGCCGTCAGGATCCTGATTGACAACGCCACCGCCACCGCCGCTGCTGCCGCAGCCCGCAAGGGCAAAAAGGGCGGCGGCCAGGAACAGTATGAGGATTCTCGATTTTTTCATGGTGAATCTCCTTTATTGATGAGCTGTTCGCGCCGCCTTAGCGCAACCGCAGTTCAATCGTGTCGCTGATAGCCAGGCCCGATTCGGCATGAATCAGATGCGGTGCCGAACCCGGAGAACCGATGGACTTGCCGCTGAAGCTCCAGGGCAGCTTCGGCCCTTCACCCGCCTGCACTTCCGCTGCGCCGAGGGCCGGTCCGTTTTCGGCTGCACGCAGGCTGATCACGTTGCGCCCGATCTGTCCGCGGACTTCGCCACCGGTGTTGACCAGAGAATGGGCGTTGACGTAGGTGCCGCCGCTCTGGATGGCTGCCACGGCCTGGGCAAAGGTGGTGACATCACCAACAGGCAGAAAATCAGCCGCAGTCAAAGTACCGCTGATTGCTCTTACGCCCTCGGGTGAGACTGTGCAAGGCACATCAGGCTCGGCCACTGGCTCTCCACAAAGGTTGAAAAGAATTCCGCCATTAACCCCTGTCGCACCCAAATGTATATGGGCTCGGTTGATAGTGGTGCCGAGCGGCACCTCAATATTCAAATCAAAGTCAAACGCGTCAATAACGCCATCTGTGAAGATCACAAAGAACTCACCCGACGCCGCACTGGTCACCGGCGGCACTTCCTGGGCGCCGAACAGTCCGGTCGCGTACGCGGTCTCAAGACCATCGATCACGATAATGTCGCGGAAGTTGCTCGTACCGCTGAGATTCCACTTGCCGGTCTTGACCCGGTATTCCGCTTCGTTGGCGAGCAGATCTTCCACCAGAACAATGACGGATGCCTCATTGGAAGGCAGCCCGCAGAGATCGGTGACCGTGTACCGGAAAGTCACCTCACCACCGGTAAAACCCGCATCCGGGGTAAAGGTCACGGTATTGTCGGTGTTGACAACGACGGTTCCGGCACCAACTGGCAGTACGGAACCTGGAACGAATGCTACGGTACCCAGCGGCGATGTGATGACCTCGGTCTCTGGGGGATCAGCAAGTGGGTCGAGGACGACGACATCGGTATCGTTGGCGAGAACATTGATAGTCACCGGCGTTCCGACTTTAGTGGTTTCCAGATCGTTGTTGGCAATTGGGGGTTCGTTGGCTTCCGAGCATCCGGAGACCTGCCCCAAGAGGACAAAGAGATCGGTCTGGACATCAATTCCGTTCGGCCCCTGAATCCTGAAAAAGTTGGTTTCAAAAGGGCTCCCGAGCACCTGAGTGGGAATGAGCGGATTCGCCAGATAAGTATTGCCGCTAATCGGATCAATGACGACTCCATCAACACTCGTCAAAAACGGACCGATGCTCCTGCCGTCCTCGTTGACCCGAGCACCGTCGAGGGGCGGGTTAGGCCCGTCCTGCAGCGGAATGGTAAAGTCGCAAACACCCTCGACGCAACTGCCGATCAGATCCTGGGTCTCATTGATTTCCCGGCCGCCCGTCAGGGCTTGAATTTCATAGGTTGCCGTTCCGAAGGGATGGGTGACGATATATGTGCCGGTTACGGGCACATCAACGCGAATACGAATCCGGTTGAGTACGATCTGGTTGCCGGGCTCGACAAGCGCGGCAGGTGGGTCGACGGTTGCGTCCTCTACCCAGGTTGATTCAAGGGCAAGGCCCAACTCGGCAACAACTCCAGCCTCATCAATAGATGTTTCAGCCAACCACCAGAATGCTTCTCCACCTATTCCGATCGCCTCCGAGAACTCATTTCCCGGGATGGGTGGATCGACAAAGCAGAAGGTAGGATTGTCCAGGCACAGGTCAAGCCGTAAACCGGTTTGATCTTCATACCATATGGGATAGCCGTGCAGATCGCTGACAGGCCCGTCCGCCTGCAACGCCGCGCTCGCCGGCTGCGCAAAACCGAACGCCAAAACCAGCGCTGCGACCAGCAGCCATAATTTTCGTACATGTTTCGTGTTTCTCATGATGTTACCTCCACCGATGGATTCATTTTTTGGCAGGGACGTTGCCGAAGACTCGAAGCACCTCATTGCGACCCAAAAAAGATTAAGCACCAGTTTTTTATTACAAAACAACAACTTAAACCATTACTCTAAAAGCATACTTGGACTATACCTGATCGTTTTCGTTTTACAATGGGGGGAAAGGAGAAAAGGGTGGGTAAAACAAGAAAAATTTTTACTGTTTATAGGAAAGACAAATGAAAGGTATTTATACACAACGGGGGAGCGGACTTAATTTCCGCTCCCCCGTATGATGGCTCATTGTATATTGAATCAGTTGGCGCGCTTGATAAAGCCTTGCCCGCCTTCACGACCGACCACCAGAGGCTGAAGGTCGTTGTTCAGGCCATAGGCCTGGCTTTCCGTATTGTACAAAGCAGTTGCAGCCAGGCCGCTCCAGACGGCAGCGTTCGGTGTCAGATCACCGATCCAACCAACCGCACGGCCGTTTTCATTGATCGCCACCGCGTTGCCGGCGGCACCCAAAGACACAGGTGCGCCTGCAATCCCCTGATCCACGGTCCAGCGAACCGGCGACAGAGTGCTGTCGTTCTCACCGACCACGATGCCGGCGCCGTTCACTGCATAGGCAATATGATCCGCGCCAAGACTTGACGCTGCGAAGTTCGCGCCATTGTTGGTGGAGCGCCAGAGGGCGGCATGAACAACGCCGTCGCCCGCTTCGGCTTCACCAACAACCAGGATTTCCGTCGCGCTGATACGCGCAACGCCACTGGCGACACTGAAGGTGCTCGGCTCAGCACCGACGGCAAATGCATTGAACGGCAGCACCTGCGGAGAAGCGACGAAATCACCTAAGGCATCGGCGATCCAGATCACTCCGCGTGTCCGGCCGGTCGCATCCTGGGCTTCGCCCACGATCAGGTTGCCGTCCGCACTGATCGCATTAGCGCTGCTGTTGCCGGCGGCAAGAGCAGGCAGGGCGATTGGCGCGCTGGAACCGGCTTCCCAGATCACGGCCACCAGTTGTGCGCCATCGGCCGACTGACCGACCGCATTGCCGTATTAGTCGAGGGCAAAAGCTGCGCTGAACGTATTGCCGGCCAGCGGCGAAAGTTCGCGTGGCGTCACCGTCACGCCGCCGTTGGTATCCACCGTCCACAAGGCCGCCATAAAGTCAGCACCTTGGGTTACTTCGGCAAAGCCGATCACTTCGTTGGCATCGTTGACCCCTACGGCATTGGAGAAGTTGACCACGACTGTGCCGCCCTGATCATCTGCGGTTTCCGTCAGGCCAACTCCGCTGCCGCCTGCATCCAACGCACCCGGGGGTTGTGCCGTCGAACTGCTGCCACCGCCCCCGCAGCCCGCCAGGAGCAGTGTCAGAGCAAATAATAATCCGAGAGGTTTCATCATCGCTTTCATTTATAGCCTCCTTGCTCAGCGCACCTGGAGGGGCTGATTGAGAAGTTCCCCACCACTGGAAGAACTGATGCTGATACTGGTTACGCCCGGATTGGTTGTGGTTGTAGCACGCAGGCGCCATCTGCCATTGTCACCGACGAGCACGGTTCCTATCGGCGTGCCCTGTGCCAGGGATCCGGGATAGATGGTCAACGTGCTGCCCGGGAAGTTGCTGGTGCCGTTGATGTCCCAACGCAGCCGGTTCAACGAAAGCCGCGCCCTGGAGACGGTGATGGTTTCCTCCGGAATAACGGTCACGGTCACGACGGCATTGTTGGAAGTCAGGCCGGTGCTGTCCGTGATGTTGTAGCCAAAGGTATCCACCCCGCCCTCGGCGACGATCGTTGCATCCGTCGGTGTATAAGTCACGGTGTTGTCACCGTTGAGAACGATATCGCCAAATTCGGGGCCGAATAGTTCGCCGGCATTCAGCAAGACCACCGTAACCGGCTCCAAGAATTGGTCGTTTGCGAGGATGTCTATGGTGACCGAGGGTGTTACGGCCAGATCAAGTTGGGCCGCATCGCCTAAGGCAACAGGGGCCAGGGGATTGATCACGAACGCGGCGAAGGTCGCTTCGTCATAGATCTTTCCGGCGACTCCAAACTCATCCGTTCTGGCAACCTCGATCCAGTCACCGTCCTCGACCGTCCCGCTGACCAGTCTCTCAATGAGGAAGAAGTTCGTGCCGAAGGGGCTGCCGACAACAGCTGATGGCACATTGGGATCACCAATGTACTGGATGATCGGCGATTCAGGATCGGCTGGATCAAGGGGCCGTTGCAACGCCAGGTTGGTTTCATAATCCGGCCAGGTCAGGTAGGTCGGCCCGATGGTGCTGAACAGCGTACCGACAAAGGCTTCATCCGGAAAAATTGGATCGGCGATGCCGATATCAGCGGTGAAGTTGATGCCGCGATCATCTGCCGGCGCATTTTCAAAGATGCGCACCCCGTAAGGATGAGTAACGCGGTAGGTTCCGGCCACCGGCGTGTCGATACGAATGCGCTCGCGGCCGAATGCGATCTGATTGCCATCAAGAATTGCCTCGCTGCCGCCAAAAGTCGCCTCAACGGCCAGCGTTACCAGGGCGCGGTTGTCGTCATCGATATCAAGGCCGGCTTCGGCGATGAACCAGAAATTCTCGCCGCCAGTACGCAATGCCAGCATATTTTCATAATCAGGGCTGGCAGGATCGATGGGATCGGCGATACACATGATATCCGATGGCGGGCACAGAGTCAGTTGCAGTCCACCAACCCGGACCGGCTCGCCTGTATTCGGGTCATTTTCAGTCAGCGCCTCCTGATACCAGAGTGGATAACCCACCGGGTACTCAAAATCCACACCGGTTCTGATCCCTTCAGGCTGCAGAGCTGTAGGGAGACCCACATCGCCGATGCGATTCACCGGACCGACCGCAAAGAGATTGGGTTCGGGAGGCGGCGGAAACACATGGAGTTCGGGCAGCAGGCTCGGGTCAAACAC
>JAUVWB010000122.1 GCA_030604345.1 Desulfofustis sp.
CCCTGCTCGGCAAAACCGGCACCCGAGTCGTCCACCCATGAACGAAACACGCTCAACCCAGACGGTTCCGAACTATCCTCAGGTTCTCGCCATCGGGGCGATGATCCCGGAGTTGCTGTCGCAAGATAGCCGCTGGCAGATCATCAAGACCTATCAAAACTGCTCCTATTGGCGGGATATCGACAACCAACTCATCTGTGTCGGTAACGAACGGATCGGCCGGGGCCCTTTCACCATTACCTGCAGTGCGGTGCCGCCGTTTTCTTCAGAGCAAAGCCCGCCCGCGGAAATGCTGTTTGCCCGTAATCGGATCTTCGATCACCGCGGCCGGGTCTGTCTGAATCTCGACGGTGCCCCGCTTTGGCAGGCCGGATTTGCCACCTCGGCCCCGGACTCCGCGGCGCTGGCCGACGATCTGGCGCTGCTGCGCGTAGCCGCACGGCGCTCCGCTCCGGCTGAGAGCCTGGGAGCACTGATCCCCACGCTTTGCCACTTTTCCGGCCAGCAGCCGGTAGCAACCACGCCGGTTGCGTCGCTTGTGCACCGCCTTGTTCTCGATACCATCGAGCAGCTACGCCAGGTGGCGACAACGCACCCGGAAAGCGCTCTGCCGACCACCATTGCCATCTCCCTGCAGCGCCTGATCGGGCTTGGTTACGGCTTGACCCCGTCCGGGGACGATTTCTGCGCCGGATACCTGCTCGGCCTGGCAAAGATGCAACAGAACGGTACGGCGCTCAGCCTCGCCGGGTTGCTCCATGACGCCGCACAGAGGCGCACCACCGCGGTCAGCTTGGCATTTTTCCGGGCGTTGGCGCGAGGTCTGGTGACACAAACGCACCACCAGCTGCTCGATTGCCTCGGCAACCAGCACTGTTCCCAGCGGCACCGAATCCTACGGGACACCGCCGACCACGGTGGCACCTCCGGTTGGGACACCCTGGCCGGATTGGTGTTCGGCATCGAGCAGGCAATCGCCATGAGCCAGATAAAAGACAACCAGCGGTTCCGGCATTCGGCACTGCGCGCACGTTCCGGCCGGCGCCCTCCGGTCGACACCTGCCGGGTGATGGGGATCAACTGAGAACGACAGAGGTGTTTTTTCCTGAGGGAAAAACACCGATCTCATCGAGAACGAGGACCAGACAATGTATTGCAAGACATCGATAATCGCATCGAGTTACTATGATTCCGTCGTGCTGATGCGGGTCGCCAGCCAGCTGAAAAAGCGCCAGGATGTCGCCGAAGTGGCACTGTTCATGGGGACCGAAGGAAATCACGAGCTGTTGGCTCAAGTCGGTCTGGCGACCCCGGAAAGCAAAGAGGCGGGCCCTCAGGACCTGATCATCATTGTCAAGGCGGGGAGTGACGAGTTGGCCGAACAGATCGCGGCAGAAGCGGCCCAGCTGCTCCGCTCGCGCCGGCAGACCGACCAGGCTGCAGCCGATTATCGACCACGCACCCTGGATCGGGCGCTCGGGTTTCTTCCCGGCGCCTCGCTTGCCGCCATCTCGGTGCCCGGCGCCTATGCCGCACGGGAAGCGGCACGCTGCCTCGATCACGGTTTGCATGTCTTTCTCTTCAGCGATAACGTCGCACGGGAAGACGAAAAAAGGCTCAAGGCCACCGCCATCGAACGAGACCTGTTGCTGATGGGTCCTGATTGCGGCACCGCCTACCTCAATGGCGTCGGTCTCGGGTTCACCAACGTGGTCGAACGCGGCCGGATCGGCTGCGTCGCCGCCTCCGGTACCGGCCTGCAGGCCGTCGCCTGCCGGATCGCCCAACAGGGTGAAGGCATTTCCCACGGCATCGGGGTCGGTGGCCGGGATCTGAGCCGGGACATCGGCGGCATCATGACCGAATATGCCCTGCAGCTGCTGGATCAAGACCCGCAGACCGAGGTCATCGTCCTGCTCTCCAAGCCGCCCCACGAAGACGTTGCCCGCCGTCTGCAGGTTTTCTGCGCCACCTTGCACAAGCCGGTCGTTGCCTGTTTCCAGGGATCCACCATCGCCGCCGAAGCCCTGCAGCAGGTCGTCACCCTCGACGAAGCGGCCGACGTGGCCGTACGACTGGTGCGCGGCAGCTCTCAGATGCCGCAGTTTTTCGACGATCCGGAAGCCGTGGCCGCACAACTCCGTCACCACGGCAACCAAGCGGTAGGCAAGCAGGTCATCGGCCTTTTTACCGGCGGCACTCTGGCTAAAGAAGCGGCCTTACTGCTCTCGGCCACCCTCGGTCCGGTGAGCATGGAGATGGTCGCTTCGGGGAGGCATATGGTCGTCGATCTCGGCGACGACCGCTACACCATCGGCCGCCCCCACCCGATGATCGCCCCGGAAAACCGAACCGAACAATTGCTGGAGCTGGATGCTGTCAACGGACTTGAGCCCTGCGGCGTGCTGCTGTTTGATGTGGTTCTCGGCCATGGCTCCCACCTCGACCCGGCCGGAGAACTGGCACAGGCCCTGACCCAGCTGCGCTCCCGAAGCGGTCGGCTGCCGTCCGTGGTCGTCTCACTGATCGGCACCGAGCAAGATCCCCAGGATCTGGCCGAGCAGCGCCGCCTTCTGGAAGAGACCGGGGCCACCGTATTTTCCGTCAACAGCCAGGCAGCACGCTTCGCGGCAATGCTTGTCGAACCGGCCTGTCGGCAGACCTTCCTGGAGAAGACCCGATGAACGAAAAACAAACGCCGCTCACCAGAGAAATCAAGGTAATCAATATCGGCCTGGAACGTTTCGCCGACGACTTGGGCGCCGCCGGTGTTGCCGTGGTGCAGATGGACTGGCGCCCTCCGGCCGGTGGCGACCGTCGCCTCATCGAACTACTCGACCGGCTCGCCGAACAGAACTAGCTCCCGGGTTTACCGGTATCATCAGACAGAGGGACTGCCATGAACATCGAAACAGCGAACCAACAATGTCTTGCCAATATCCAGGCCAGCACCGCCGTCTGGTGCGATATCCGCCGGGCCGGCGACACGATCCCCGGCATGAACGATTACCTGGTCCTGCATGCCGGTCCCCCCCTTACCTGGGAGCAGATGTGCGGACCGATGCGCGGAGCCATCACCGGCGCCTGCATCTTCGAGGGCTGGGCCACGGGTCCGGAAGAAGTAGCTCGACTCGCTGAAAGCGGCAAGCTCACTTTCGATTCCAGTCACCATCACCACGCCATCGGGCCGATGTCCGGCATCATCACCCCGTCCATGCAGGTGAATGTGGTGAAAAACGACGCCTTCGGCATCGAGACCTACGCCACGCTGTACATGGGGATCGGCAAGGTGCTGCGCCACGGTGCTTTCGATGATGAAGTCATGGCCAAGCTGCGCTGGATGAACCACGATCTGGCTCCACTGCTCAAAGCAGCCTTGCTGGAAACGGGCGGCATCGATATCAAGAGTATCGTTGCCCAGGCCCTGCAGATGGGCGATGAGTTGCACAACCGCAACAAGGCAAGCAATGCGCTTCTGGTGAACAGCCTGGTCCAGCCGCTCATCAAGGTGGGCGGCAAGGAAACGGTACTTCGGGCGATCGATTTCATCGACAAGGCAGGACATTTCATACTCAACACCGTCATGGCCGGGTCCAAGGGCATGCTCGACGCCGGCGGCAACATCGACGGATCGACCGTGGTCACCGCCATCGCCCGCAACGGATATGAAACGGGAATCCGAGTCAGCGGCCTGGGTGATCGCTGGTTCACCGCCCCGGCGCCGACCATCGACGGCGTCTATTTTCCCGGTTTCGGCCCGGAAGACGCCAATCCGGACCTGGGTGACTCGGCGATCACCGAGACCATCGGTCTCGGGTCCTTCTCTATGGCCGGGGCCCCGGCTGTGGTCGAATATATCGGCGGGACCGCCCAGTTCGCCCAGCAGACTTCACTGCAGATGTACGAGATCACCATCGGCGAACACCAGACGTATAAGCTGCCGCCCCTGAACTTCCGCGGTACGCCGCTGGGCATCGACATCCGTCGGGTGGTGGAAACCGGCATCACTCCGGTGATCAATACCGGCATCGCCTGTCGGCGCCCCGGCGTCGGCCAGATCGGCGCCGGGCTGACCGCCGCGCCGCTGGCCTGCTTCGTCAAGGCGCTGGAGGCCTTCGCCGAGCGCTATAGCGCCGGGCAAGGCAACTGAGAAGGTCATGGAGCACGCACACGCCCTTTCTGCAGAGCCCTGCGAACTGAGCGCGACTCAAGCCATGCGGCTGATGGCAGAAGGGCGGCTGAGCAGCGAAGATCTGGTCCGTTCCTGCCTCGGCCGCATCGACCGCCTCGAACCCACCATCGGCGCCTGGGCCAGCCTGGAGCGGGAACTGCTCCTGGCCCAGGCTCGCGCCGCAGATGAACGCAGGCTGAGCGGACAGGCGGCGGGGTTGCCGCTCAACGGGATCCCCATCGGCATCACGGATGTTTGCGACACGGCCGATTTGCCCACCGAGAACGGAACCCCGGCGCACCGCGGCCGCCGACCGCAAAACGATGCGGCAGCGGTGCACCTACTGCGGCAGGGAGGCGCCCTCATTGCCGGCAAAACGGTTACCGCCGAACTGGCCGTCTACGTCCCCGGCAAGACCGTCAACCCGCACGACCCGCAACGGACCCCCGGCGGCTCCTCGAGCGGCTCGGCGGCCGCCGTTGCCTGCTCCATGGTTCCGATCGCCATCGGCACCCAGACGAATGGCTCGATCATCCGCCCGGCGTCCTATTGCGGTGTCATCGGTTTCAAACCCACCTACGGGTCCATTCCTCGTACCGGAGTCCTGCGCCAATCACCCCGCCTCGATCAAATCGGCGTCTTTTCCCGGACGGTCGCTGACAGCGCGCTGGTCGTCTCCGTCTTGCAGGAGAGCGGAGTGCTGCGTGGAGACACACTCCCCTGGCCGAAAATCGATCCTGAACGGCTGCAACGAGACACGATACACAAACCGCGCCTGGCCATGGTGCGCACCCCGGTCTGGTCCGAGGCCGAACCTCAGACCCAACAAGTATTTCTTCGCTTTATCGCCGATCTTGGCATAGAGGTACAGGAGATCATACTGCCCGCGGTCACCGGCAGGGCTGTCGCCTGTCATCGCACCATCATGCTCAGCGAAATGGCGCATTACTATCGGCCGCTGGTTCAGGAGCATCGCCCCCACCTCAGCCCGAAACTGCTGGCCATGATCGAAGACGGTGCAACCATCGGCAAAGACCAGTATATTGAGGCGCTCGGCTTGGCGGAGGAGATTACCGGAGCTATCGACGCCACCCTGGCCCCGTTCACCGGCACACTCACTCCGGCAACCCCGGCTGTTGCGCCCGAGGGTCTGGAGTCGACCGGCAGCCCGGTCTTTTCCACCCTGTGGAGCCTCGGCGGTGTCCCTGCCATATCGCTGCCACTGCTGACAGGAGAAAACCTTCTGCCGCTTGGCCTGCAGATCGTCGCCGCCCGCGGCAGGGATCAGGCTCTCGTGCAAACCGCCCACTGGCTTGAACAAAACGCGCCGCACCGCTAACTCTGCTCAAGAGAATTCCATGACACTGACAACCGCTCCACTCTCTTCATCCGTTTTTGCCCGTTTCGGCATGGTCCTGATGGCCGAATCTGGTCTGCCCGAATATAATTCCTGGGCCGGGCGTCTCGACAACCTGCGTCCGGAAGCCCGTCTCAACATCACCTATATGAGCATGCACCCGGCCCCGTTCCCGGCCGAAATAAAAGAATTTGAACGACACCCGTTTTCCAGTCAGATGTTTGTTCCGCTAGCCGGAACGACTCACCTGATCATCGTCTGCCCCTCTCTGGCCAACGGCGATCCGGATCTGGAACAGATATCGGCGTTTCACGCGGACGGCGGTCAAACC
>JAUVWB010000248.1 GCA_030604345.1 Desulfofustis sp.
CCCCGGAAATTTTTCCGGGGCATGCGCCCGCTTCCAGACGCCTGCTGTGTATTTGTTCGCTTCGGCAAAGGTCGGATAGGTGTGGATGGTGCCGAGGATTTTATTCAGGCCAAGGCCGTGCTTCATGGCCAGAACGAACTCGGCCAGCAATTCACCGCCGTGTTCGCCGACGATGGTCACCCCGAGAATCCGGTCCTTGCCGGGTACGGTGAGGACCTTGATGAAGCCGTGATCGGCGCTGTCGGCGATGGCCCGATCCAGATCATCCAGATCGTACCGGGTCACCTCATGGGCGATGCCCCGCTGTCTGGCCTCCTGCTCGTTGAGACCGACCCGGGCCACTTCCGGATCGGCAAACGTGGTCCAGGGAACCACCGAATAGTCTACTTTGAATCGCTTAAACGTGCCGAACAAGGCGTTGACCACCGCGTACCAAGCCTGATGCGAGGCGATGTGGGTGAACTGATAAGGTCCGGCAACATCACCGGCGGCGTAGATATTCGGGTAGACGGTCTCCAGGTACTCGTTGGTCTCCACCGTCCTGCTGGTCGGAATGCCCAATTCCTCAAGGCCGAACCCCTCGAGCCGGGCGACTCGTCCGACGGCGCAGATGATATCGTCGAACTCGACTTCTTTCTCCTTGCCACGGTGGTTCAGGATCAGCCGTTTGCGCCCGTCCGCCGAGTCGATTCGCACGGCCTTGTGCCCGGTCAGGATCCTCACTCCTTCCTGTTCCAGCCGCTGCATGACGAAGCGGGAGACGTCCTCATCCTCACGGGCGAGGATGCGTTCGGACATCTCCACCTGGGTCACCGCCGAGCCGAGCCGGGCAAAACTCTGGGCCATTTCCACGCCGATCGGGCCGCCGCCCAGGACCACCAACCGCTCCGGCACATGCTCCCGCTTGGCCAGCTCTTCCCAGAGGGTATCGCTGGTCAGGTAGCCTGCTTCCGTCAGTCCGGGCAGTGGCGGAACGAACGGCCGCGCACCGGTGGCGACGACAATCGAACGGGTCGTCAACCGCCTGTTCGAACCGTCACTGCCGGCAATCTCCACGGTCCAGGGGTTGGTAATCCGGGCATACCCCTTGATGACTTCAACGCCCAACCCGGTGTAGCGCTCGACACTGTCGTGCGGTTCCACTTTTTTGATCACGCCGAAAACCCGCTCCATGATCTTGCGAAAATTCACCGCCGGTGCCATCGGGTCCAGTCCATAACGCTCGCTGTCCCGGATCTGCTGCACCAGTTTGGCGCTTCTGATCAGCGATTTGCTCGGCACACAGCCGTAATTGAGACAGTCGCCACCCATTTTTCCGGCCTCCACGAGCGTCACCCGCGCTTTGACGGCAGCGGCGATGTAGGCGCTGACCAGTCCGGCGGCCCCGGCACCGATTACCACCAGATTGCGATCGAACCGGAGCGGCTTGGGGAACTGTCGGTAGATGCGGTTCTTGCGAACGACAGCCAGGACCTTCCTGGCCAGTAACGGAAACACCCCCAACAAGGCAAAGGAAAGCAACAGCGGCGGCGACACGATATCCCCAAGGCGGTCGATACGGGCGAGTTGCGTCCCGGCGTTGACGTACACCAGCGTTCCGGCCAGCATACCCACCTGGCTTACCCAGTAAAAGGTAAGCGTTTTTATCGAGGTGAGCCCCATCAGGAGGTTGATCAGAAAAAAGGGAAAGAGGGGAACCAGCCTGAGCGTGAACAGATAAAACGCACCATCGCGCCGCATGCCATCGTCAATCGGTTTCAAGCTGTCGCCAAAGCGCTGCCAGACGGCGTCCTTAAAGACGTAGCGAGCCGCCAGAAAGGCCAGGGTAGCGCCGATTGACGAGGCGAAGGAGACGATGAGCGTGCCCCCCCAGAGGCCGAAGAGAGCCCCGGCCACCAGGGTCATGATGGCTGCCCCCGGCAGCGAAAGAGCGGTGACCCCCACATAGGCGAGGAAGAACAATCCCCCCACCAGGAGCGGAGCAGCGGTTCGCCAGGCATCGAATTGGTTCTGGCTGCGCTTGATCGCCTCCAGGGTCAGGAAGCGATCAAGGTCGAAAAAGAAAAAACCGGCAACCAAGCCGATGAGGGCGATGACAAGAGCTACTTTTTTCATGGTCTGCCTCTGCGTATTAGTACCGATCGGTCCACGGTATCGGTCGGACCATGAGCTCCGATCCCTACCTGGATTTGGCCCCTATCCGTGCAGGTTACGAACGCTTCTTGACCAGACGATAATCTCGTACGGAAATCCCTGCTACCCCCAGCACCGGGAGTCGCAACGAACCGTGAAAATCATATTCACAGTCCGGGGTGTTCGACTTTCAGGCACCAAGGATTCTCCCGGCAAGCCGCGCGCCACAGGGAGTCGGTCACCGCAAACTCGCGGCAAGAAATCACCCCTTGGGGATAATTCGTGAGTTGGTGCAGGCCCGGCAGGAACCGGAACGGTCCCGGGCACCATCAGTGAGCGTCAAGACACCGACAACGGCCCGGTCGGCGCCACCGGTAACAAACAGCCTGCTCACTTCAGCGAAAATCATCAGGCGCAAGGCCTCCTCCAATTCGTCCGACTCCCGGCAGCATCTGATCTTCGGCTGCATGACCGTGTTCGCTCTCTCCCCAAGCGGCACCCCCCGCCGGTAGGCAAGGATCAGATCGGTCTTGGACAACACTCCGGCGGGTTGTCCCGCTTCATCCACCAGGAGCAGGGCGCCGATGCGATAACTGGCCAGCAGGCCGATGATCTGCTCGACCGTTTCACCGGCCGGGGCGCTAATGACCGAGCGATGCATAACCTCGGCGACCGACAATCGGTGTCCCCCGTCCTGGTCTTTCCGCCGACGCCGGTACAGACTCATCTCGCAGCGGCAGCAGTAACGATAAAGTACACCGACGATATCCGGATAGGAAAGCGTCCCCACCGCACGATGGCTAGCCGGGTCGATCACATAGATCCGATGGATATGGCGATCCTGCATGACAAGCAAAGCATCATGCAACGTGGCCGTTGGCGCACAGGAGATTACCGGGCCGGCCATGATATCGCCCAGACAGGTAGAGAGCGGCAGTTCGCCGAAATAGGCGGCTATCACCTCGGTCTTGGTCACCACGCCGACCGGCAGACCTTCACCATCAACCACCAGCAGCGCATCCGATTTGTGTTTGATAAACAGGGTAATAGCGGCACGTAGAGTTGACGAGGCAGGCTGGTGCAGTATCTGCCGACGCATGATCGCGCCCACCAGAAGACGGGAGAAATCGTTTTCTGCCCCCGACGGGGCGATTACGATGGGAGCCGGTTCATCCGGTTTCATGCTTGATTCGTTCGATCAGGTGGAAAAAGAGGTCGGAGAGATAAACGATGCCGATCACCCGCCCCTCATCCACCACCGGCACCCGGCGGATGTGATGTCTGTTCATCAGCTCCAGCACGGCAAAAAGGTGGGCATCACCGCTGACCGTAATCACTTCGGTGGTCATGATGTCGCCGACCAGATGATCGCGGCTCTTGCGCCCCATGGTCTCGATCAGCCCGGAGACATCGATGTCGTCCATCTC
>JAUVWB010000325.1 GCA_030604345.1 Desulfofustis sp.
CGAATAGACGACGCAGGTGCGGCGGATGACGTCGACCACGGCACGGTCGCCGGCCAGGTAGCCGATGCGCAGTCCGGCCAGACCGTACATCTTGGAAAAGGTGCGAAAGATCACCAGATTCGGATAGTCGCCGAGTAACCGCATGCCGTCGGGAAAGTCGCTCTGTTCGACGAATTCACCGTACGCCTCGTCGACGACGACGATCTGCCGGCCGGCCACCCGATCGAGGAAGCGCCGCAACTGCTGTTCCGTCCAGTAACTGCCGGTTGGATTGTTCGGGTTGCAGACGAAGAGAATCTTGGTACGCTCGTCGATCCGGGCCAACATCGCTTCGTCATCGAAGGCGAAGTCCTTGAGGGGGACCAGGTGGGCGGTAAAGCCTGAGAAGGCGGCCACCCATTCGTACACGGCAAAGGTCCGGTCGGCGGTAACGATATTGTCGCCTTCCTGGCAGAAGGCCTTGATAACGAAAGCGATCGCCTCGTTGGCGCCGTTGCCCACCAGAAACTGGTCCGGGTGCAGGCCGAATCGTTCGGCGAGCCGGCAGCGCAGGTGGTAGGCGTCGCCGCTGGGATAGATGGCGGCTCTCGGCGGCGGGTAGCTGCCGATAACGGCGCGGGCGGCTGCCGGCGGCCCGAGAGGGTTCTCGTTGTTGTTGAGGCGATACAGGCGTGAACAGCCGATCATCCGGCACAATACATCGTCCGGCTTGCTCGGGGTATAGGGTTGAAAGGCTTTGACGTACTCCGGCACCAGGCGGTCGAGGTCGGGCCTGCCTGGTGTCTGCGTTCCGCGGTTCATGCCCCGGCAACCAGTTCGAACACTACCAGGTCAGCCTGGCCGGCATGGGGCAGAATCAGCCGGGGGACAAAGCCGAGCTGCAGTGCGGCTGGAACGAAGACCGCCTGCCAGGCGTGGCCCAGGTCGAGCTCCAGGTAAATTGATTGCAGTTGCTCTCGAGCGAACAGGGACAGGTGTTCGGCCAGATTGTCCCGACAGTCGGTGCCGGGCAAGAGCGGCCGCAGCGTGGCAGCCCGCCGGTGTCGATCGATCTCGCAGCTGAGAACCGAATGTGGCTCTCTTGTCTCACCGTCGTCGGTGACGGTCTGGATATCGCGGGGCAGAAAGAGTCGTCGATACTCTTTTCGCAGGAAGTCGACCAACTCCGGGTGCGACCAGACCACGGCGCCGGTTTCCTCGTAAAGAAGGCGGAACAGGGCCGTCGGTTGTACGTCCGGGGCGGTGAGGGCTTCCAGGTAGCCGTCGGGAACCGCCTCCGTCGGATTGCGGCAGAGCAAGGCCAGGGCTGAGGTGCGGGCGATGCTGTTGAGGCAGGTCTCCAGCAGTTCGCCGGCGATCTCCGGGCGATGCCGGTGGTGCAGGAGATAGACGCCGAACAGCTCCACCGTCTTGTCGCCGATCCACTGCCAGGCGAGACCGCCGAGCAACTCGCCGCCCGGTCCGACGGCGACGAGCACCTGGCACGCGCCGGCGGCGACCATGTCCGTTATTTTTCCGGGGTAGCGGAACGAAGGAGGATAGTGAGTCGATGGGTAGTGGCGGACAACTGAACGGGCCAACCATTTGATCCGGGCGGGATCTGCCACCTCCACCCGGAACTGGTCACCGGTCGCCGGCATCTCCTCCAACTGGTCATCAGCTATCTCCGGGTAGGAATATTCCTTGATCAGATGAAGGATCAGATGCCCCGCTTCCGATCTGGTAATATGGAACCGGTCGGTCATCCGTGAAGCGAGCAGCAACCCCATCTGGTCAAGATCTGTCTCGTCGTTCAGGTCGAGCCGGGCTGTCAGGTTAAAGGCCCGCAACTGCAGGTGCGATACCGGCAGCGTGATGCGGATCTCGATGAAATAGCCGCCACCGATGCATTCGATGGCGATGGCGTGACCGTGGAGTCCGATTCGACAGAGATAGGCGGCCACCTCCTCGGTGGCGAGCATCAGGGTGCGAGCCGAACGGTCATCAAGGCCCAGGCCACGGGCAGCGGTGTCGGCAAAGGTCATGGCCGTAGGAATGAAGGCGGCCTCGGCGGGAATTCGCAGGCTCAGCATGCGCTCTGTTTCTCGTGTCATGACACCAGCCTATACGATCCGCTTGGTCAATTCACGGAAAATTTTTCGCTCTTCGTTGCTCGTGTCGTTATCGTGGATGGTTGAGCTTTTCTTCCTGCCGGGCATACTATCAGGAACAGTGCAGGCAGCGCCAAGCACCTTCGGGAAAAGAAGCGGAAGCGGGGGCACCATGAGTAGCGGTAGGAAAGCGGTCGTGAACCGGTCCGGCTATTGCACAACGATGAGATGGGAAGAAATGGCAATTTTTCAAGGTTCCCTTATCGTATAGCTCACCATCAGAACAACAATTCCTTTTGGGAGGTCCACGATGAGTGTACATATCTTGTTCGAGCCGTATCAACTGAACGATATCACCTTGAAAAACAGGATCGTCATGGCCCCGATGACGCGGGGGCGGGCAGGAGACACCCGGGGGCCCAACGACCTCATGGCGGAGCATTATTTTCAGCGAACCGGGGCCGGCATGATCATCACTGAAGCGACGGTGATTTCCGAACAAGGTATCGGCTGGATCGGTTCTCCCGGGATTTACAACGAGGAGATGGTAGCCGGGTGGCGCAAAGTGACGGAGCGGGGCAATCCAACCGGCACCGCCTTCTTTCTCCAGTTGTGGCATTGTGGTCGTGCCTCGCACAGCGATTTTCACCAGGGGCAACCGCCCCTGTCCGCGTCGAACGTGAAGATCGGACAGGGTCAGATTCGAACGCCTCAGGGCAAAAAAGACTATGAAGCGCCGCGGCCGATGACGACAGCGGAAATCGATGCGACGGTCGCCGATTATCGTCGTGCTGCCGAATATGCAAA
>JAUVWB010000166.1 GCA_030604345.1 Desulfofustis sp.
AACGGGCAGCGGCCTTTTCTTTATCACGCACCCTTCAAAGGGATGAAGGGATCGATTTAACGCTAAGGTGTCCTGTTATTTTCCGACCCCTCGAACAAAAAGTGCTTTGCACTGTTTTGCTCTACACCTTTTGTCCCGACAGATCGTCCGTTTGTATACTTTGTAGCAGGCTCTCTGTCAAGTAAAACTGGCCCAGGGGATCATGGCAATGAGGACACCAGGGAGAAAATAATCACCCGCTCACCGGTGGTGGTACTGATGTCAGTGTGCAGACTCTTTACCTTTACCCCCACGATTTTCTCAACAGCCTCTTCAAGCAGCGGGCGCCCCTGTTCCAGGAGGGTGATACGAAGGCGCTTGACAAGCTCCCGTCCCTCCCTGCTCTCGGGTCCTTCAGCCAGTTTGAGTTCGGCTTTCGTGAGGACGTTGCGCAACCGCACCAATACCAGATCATCCATGATGTAGGTCTTGGTCTCAAGTGGACCTCGGCCCATGAACTCTTTTTCAAACCTGATGACGGCCTCGCAGATTTCAGCCTCCAATTGCCCTCTGGTTCTGTTCTTCATTTATCCCCTATCAGACAAGAATTTATACCACATGATAATGTATCCGGCCAACGCCAGGCAATCATAACGGGCATGGTGAATAATGCCATCTTTAATGAAGACTGTGCAATGGACGATAAATTGTCCTCGCCCGTTGCACCCTGCCGTTCAACAGTACCCGACTGGTTACGGGCTCTGTCGCCTCTGCTACCGGTCGAACACCCAGTTGATCGTAACAATGGCCGCCACCTGGGCGAGGCAGACGGGCAGGCCGTAGCGCAGAAAGGTGGCGAAGAAGATAACGATGCCTTGCTGCCGGCCCAGGCCCACCGCTACCATATTGGCGGAGGCACCGAGCATGGTGGCATTGCCGCCGAGCGTGCCGCCGACCAGCACGGCGGCATAGAGAACGGAGCGGTCCTGATCGGTGCCGAGGGCGGCAATGATCGGGATCAACGCTGCAATCAACGGGATATTGGGGACCAGGCTGGAGAGGACGGCGGTGGCCCCGAGCAGGATTGGCCATGCAAGGTATGGTTCGGCCAGCAGCGAGGCGTTGAGGAATTCGGCGATTTGGCTGATGATCCCTGTCTCTTCAAGGGCACCGATGAGGATGAAGGTGCAGGCAAAAAAGATCAGGGTGCTCCAGTCGATATCCCGCAACACCTCGGCAACCGTGCCAAGGCCGAGCCGCTCGGCCAGAATCAGTGCCCCGGTGGCGGCGGTTAGGGCTACCAGGTCCGGGGAGAACGGGACATGCAGCAGTTCGCTGGCGACAAAAAAGCCGAGCATGACGCTGCCGATGACCAGGATCGGGATGAAAGCCCGCCACCGCAGCACCACTGCCGGGCCAGCGTGGTCGGCTCGTTTCTCCAGCGTTTTACGCCACTGATCACGCCAGCACCACGGCAACAACAGCAACAGGACGCCGACAGCAACAACGCCATTGTAGCTGACATGTTGCAGATAGTCGAGAAACCCCAGATTCGCGGCCTGAGCAATGAGATAGGTGGCCGGGTCGCCGACCATGGTCAACAGGCCGCCGCTGTTGGCGGCCAAAGCAAGCAAGATCAGGAGCGGCGCGGCCGGCACTTCAAACTCGTCAGCCAGCGGGATCAGCACTGGCCCGAGGAGAAGCACCACCGAGGCGTTGGGCAGTATGGCGCTGAGGGCAGCGGTGATAAGCATGACACCAATCAACAAGCTTCGTCCCCGGTGGCCGGCCACTATCAGCAACAGTCGAGCCAGGCCGCGAAAAAACCCGGTGGGCTGCAAAGTTCTGACCACGATCATGGCGCCAAGCAGCAGCGCCAGTGTCGAATAGGCGGCGGTGATCTGCGCAGCCGCCTCAGTCAGCGTAAAAACACCGCTGTAGATGAGCACCAACGCCCCTGCCAACGTGGCCACCGCCGGGCTCAGGCGGTTGACCACGATCAGCAGGATGACCACGACAAAGGTTAGGACGGCGATCCAGGAGGCCATGGTCAAACGTAGTCAGTGAATGGAAAAAAAGACAAGCTCAGCATGGTGCGCCGGACCGTCGGTTATCAGCGCCGAACAGGGTCGCGAGTCGCTGCCGACGAAATTCGAAAATTCGCGTTAGGGTCCGCCGCACGATCAATTGATGGAGAAGGGAGCCAAGCGGTCCGCCCGGCAGTCGATAGTGGACGCGATCGAGCATGACTGCACCGCCTTCCGCCGGCCGGACCTCGTGATAGTGATACCAGAACCGGTACGGTCCGAGCCGCTGTTCGTCGACGAAAGACTGCCCCGACCGGATATGCTTGATCTCGGTAACCCAGGATTGTTTTCCAAAAACCGGTACCTGGAGCCGATACGCGATAATCAATCCGTCATACATAATGGCCGGCACTTCGGTAACAATGGTAAACCGGAGATCCGGCGGGGTAATGTCGTCCAGGTTCGCCGGGTTTTGGATGAAATCCCAGATGACCTCGGGTGGTACCGGGAAGTGCTGTCGTTGGCTGAGAATATGCACACAAACTGGATGACGAATGTTTTCCCAATGACCGCTTGCTGTTCGCAAGACCTTCATACACCGCACAAAAGCGATTTACGCTACCATAGCATAACGCTGCATGATTGTAATCCGGTCTCTTGACGAGAACTCAGCGGGAGAGGCGGAAAAAATAACCACCAGGAGACTCACTATCGGTGAACAGATATGGGGCGATAGCAGGTAAGAAACGTTCCAATGCTGATTTCAGATCGCTAACCAATCGTATCGCCAACCATCGGCGCCACCCATGCTCGTTGCGTCATCAGCCTAGAGGACTCCGCCCAAAAAATGAAAGGCCCGGCATAAAAACGGATTCCGGCCTTCAGCCAAAGGCCAGCAGTTCCGGTTTGAAGATCATCAACAGGCCGAAAAAGAGCATGAAGGCGCCGGCGGTCAGCTTCAGCAAGCGGCCCTGGTTCTCCGTCAGCCGCACCGATTTGAAGACATAGACGAAGTTGAACAGGATGGCCAGCAGCGGCAGGATGTAGACCAGGCAGTAGAAGGCCGTCCAGCCGCTATAGGCGGCAAGTCCGTCGTATCGGCTCACCAGGGTGGTCAGATAGACCGCCGGCAGGATGGCCGTGCAGCCGAGTTCCACCAGGTTGACGAAGATCCCCAGCATGATCGTGCCGCCCACCGCCAACCCCAGACGCGCCCCCGGCCGGCCCAGCCCCTTGACGATTCGTGACGCCTTCTTGCTGAAGCGCAGCTGCTGCTCCTCGGAAAGACCGAGGGAAAACCCCTTTTTCAGGAAAAAGAAATCCTTGATATTGAGCAGCCCGGCCCCGGTGATCGCGGCGCCGAGCAACAGCATGATCACTCGCCCATAGCGGTCGAGAAAGAAGCCGCCGAGCGACACCAGGATCATGATGAAGACAAAATACATGACGGCGGAGGTGGCGATGAAGGTGGCGCCGAGCAGCACCATATCCCGCCGGCTCTTGGTGTAGGTGAGCAGACTGAGCAGGATGACCAGCACGGTAAAGGCGCAGGGGTTGACCCCATCAGCCAGAGCGATGGTGAAGACGAAGAGCGGATAGGGCAGCCCCTTGGTCACCGACTGGACGAACGGCTCCGGCAATAGCGCCAGCAGCAGGAAGAAGGAGCCAATCAGCGCGGCGAGCAGACCACCGAGCCACAGCCGTTTCCGTTCGCCGGAGATCAGCCAGGGACGCACCACGACAAAGCTCGCCGCGTAGAGCACCGGCAGCAGCAGCGGCCACCAGACCTTCAGGCCGCGGGGCAGAGGCGTCTCGGCAGCCTCGACATAAGACCCGAGGGACAACGGCTGGCCGAGTTCCCTCTCGATCGCCTTGACGATCTGCACCCGGTTGCCCAGATAACCCTGCAATGGTTCGGAATAGGTCAGCGCCACCCCGGTCTCGGCATAGCCGATGAAGGTGGTCTCGCCGACAAAGGTGCGGGGGACGCCGCCATAGTCGATGGATCGGTCTTCGAGAAAGCTTCGCCAAAGGGCGACTGACTTCGAGATCTCGTGGAAATGGACCGTCACCTCCGGGTTGTTGACGGCGATGGCTTGCATCAAGCCCATCTGGTGGTGGCAATGGGGGCAGTTCGAGCTGTAGAAGAAATACACCTCGACCCCCCGCCGATCACTTGCCGCGTGACCGAAACCGGCCAGCACGGCCATAAGCGCGATCAGGATCGACTGCATGATACCGCGCATGACTTCGACGCACCCCCTGGTTTTTTCGCAGAAAGCGTGTGGCTCAGAGCTTACCGACGCCTCCTTCCTCCTTCGTAACCCACCGATTATACCATGAAGAACTGCTTGACTGGAGGGGAAAGAAGATCTGGCCGGGTCCGTAAAAAGACGTTGTACAGCAGCCCCGGTTGTTGTATGCCTTGAGCAATTCCGAAAAACACCGAATCATTTCCCGAACAAAGAGGCACCAGATGCGCACACTGTTTCGTTGGCTGCTCCTGGTCGTGGCCGTTGCCGGCCTGGGCCTGCTGGTCTGGTGGCAGACCAGGCCGGAACCGGTGACGGTGACCGTGCAGCCGGTACAGCGGGGAAACGTTGAGCAGAGCGTCGCCAACACCCGGGCCGGAACCGTGGAGGCCTGCCGCCGGGCACGGTTGTCCCCGAGCATGGGCGGACAGATCGCCGTCCTGCCGATCCGGGAGGGCGATCAGGTACGGCAGGGGGACCTGCTGCGGGAGATCTGGAACGACGACCTGGTTGCC
>JAUVWB010000351.1 GCA_030604345.1 Desulfofustis sp.
ACCCATGGGAAGATGGACGACAATCGGGTGAATGGGGTGGGTAAAGCCCATTACCGCCAGCAGATTATAAAATCCCTCGATCATTGGAAACCTCCGCTCGAGCGTTTATGGATACGTTCTCTGACGGGGCTGATGCAGCCGGTTGTCTCTCCATCCGGTGCGACCGTCAGGTAAAGCCGCGGCTGCGGCCTTTGCTGAAAATGATAACCCTTAATCGTGAAAAAACACTGACCCGTGCGGCGTCGGGCATATCTTTGGTTCTTCCCGTCATGCAAACCTCGCGCCGGTCGACGACGGCTGCCTTTGCTCCTGAGGGAACCTTGAGGGCACCTTGAAAAATTGCCATCTGCCTGCCCATTGGCTAACGAGATGGGCTGGTGTCGATATCGAGGCCCAGGGCTGCCGCCCGTTCCTTCCATAACCGCCGGGCCAGGGCCCGCATGTCCTCGACCTTGTCCAACTCGTCGGTGATTTCCGCGCCGATCAGTGTCTCCACAAGGTCCTCGAGCGTCACCAACCCCTCGGTTCCCCCATATTCGTTTACCACGATGGCGATGTGCTGTCGTTGTTCGAGCAGAGCGTCGAACAGCAGGGAGAGCGGCATGGTATTGGGGACGACATGGATGGGGCGTTTCAGCGAGGCCAGGGGATCCCCTCCTTGTCCCTGGGAATTTTTGAGCAATACGTCATCTCGCAGGACAAAGCCGGTGATATCGTCGATGGTTTCCTTGTAGACGGGGATGCGCGAGAACTGGATGTTGTGCAGAAAGCCGATGGCCTCTTGCAGCGGCAGTTTTTCCGACAGTGTGGCCAGCACGGTGCGCGGCGTCATCACGTCTTCGGCCTTCAGCACATTGAACCGGAAGAGGTTCTGGATGATTCGTGATTCCCTGTCGTTGAGGTGGCCCGCTTGCTCGCCGATACGGGTCATGGCCAGAAACTCGTCACGGCTGAAGATGTGGACCTTGGCGTCGCGAGCGATCAGTTTGGTCAGTCGTTCGGAGACCCAGACCAGCGGATAGAGCAGGGTGATGATCAGGCGGACGAAGACGCTCATGGGGCCGACCAGTTTCATCCAGTACACGGCGCCGATGGTTTTGGGTACGATCTCCGTGAGATAGAGGATCATCAACGTCATCACCGCGGAAAACAGGCCGAACCAGGCACTGCCGAAGACCACCGAGGCCTTGGCCCCGGCGCCGATGGCCCCGGCAGTGTGGGCGACGGTGTTGAGGGTCAGGATGGCGGCCAGGGAGCGATCGATGTCGTCTTGCTTCAGCCGCTTCAGGAGTTTCGCCCGTTTCGGGTGCTTGGTCTTTTCGTTCTCGATGAAGGATGGCGTGATGCTCAACAGCACCGCTTCGGCGATGGAACAGAGAAACGAGACGACCAACGCCACCAGCACATAGAAGACGAGCAGGAAGCGGTCGGCGGAAGTGACTTCGCCGGTTGACGATCCGGGGTCGGTGGCGGCCAGGGCCAGTGTGACGGGGAAGATCAGGCAGCCGGCCAGCAGAGGAAACGACGCTTTGACAAGGGTTCTGAGCATGAGATTTTGGTGCCTTACCGGTGGGGCGTCCGTTTGCTCGGCAGCCGTTGCGGTTGGCTGAAGGTATGGTGGCTATTTGCTGGTCAGCCAGGCGTAGATGTCGGCCACGTCCTGATCGGAGATCTTTTCCGCCGGGTATTTGGGCATGATCGGAGAGCCGGCGTCCCTGACGGTGGCCAGGAATTGTCGATAGCTCATGTCCAGGGGGCGGACTTCCGGCGCCTTACCGTTGTCGCCGCTGGTTCCATGGCAGGCGAAGCAGTTATGCATGCTGTACCATCGCTGTCCTTGAGCCGCATCTCCGGACGGCGTCGAACAACTGCTCAGCAGGGCGAACAGAGCAGTCGCCAGGAACATGGTGGGAAGATAACGGGTGATCGGTGTCGACGGCATCTGTCTCCTCCTCGGCTCGGGGCTTTGTCTGCGGATCGGGTCTGGTTTGTTGATTATTTCTGCTACCGTAGCTGATACGGGGTCGATCTGCAAGGCTTAGTTGGGCCGGTCGCTCACCGTGGGCCAGGCGCACCATGGGCGGAGACGGCCGACAGGGCCGGGGCCATGGCGCCACGGTGATGGCGGTGGAGCAGATCGAGCAGCTGGCGCCGGGTGTTGTGCGTCTGATTGAGCAGGATGACAAAGGGGTCGAACCGGTCAGCCGTAGTGAAGTATCCGGCATAGCAGTAGATATGACGCATGGTCCCGGATTTGATAGGGATGCCCTGTACGGTCGAGAGCAGCGCCGCATGCGGCTTGAACGCCTCCAGCAGGTTGATCATGAACGACGCGGTCACCCGGTTTCGCCGGGACAGTCCGGATCCTTCGACCATCAGGAATTGGTCGGCGGGCAGGCGATGGCGACGGACGAGGACCTCCTCGGCGGTGGCCCGGCCTTTCTGCCAGGTGGCCGGGTACCCATGGAGCCTGGCACCGGAGGCGAGGAAGAGTTGGTTGGCGATGAAATTGCTGGAGTGCTTCAGGCAGGCCCGGATCACCTGGGCGACGGTTTTCGGGCTCTCATGTCTGTAGAGCAGACGATCCTGAGGTCCGGCCGGATCCGTCTCGATGGCCCCGGTGAC
>JAUVWB010000250.1 GCA_030604345.1 Desulfofustis sp.
ACTGTCCGGGTGATCAGCGGCAGTCATTGTGTGGCACTCGGCACAACCGACCACCGTCTCAGCCAGTCCACCGGGCACCGTCTCCGTCGAGATCCGGCGCTGCCGGGGCTCCTGCGTCAACGCCTCAGCCGGCGTAATTCGGGCATGGCGGCTGTTTTTCCAGTCGGCGACGATTCCGGGTGTGACGATGGCATGGCACTCGATGCAGACTTCACTGTCGGCGCTCAGCACAGCCGCCGAAACACCAGCAGGTATGACTGTCAGAAGACTCATGGCGAGAAGGGTCATGACGTATGCGGCATTCGTGTAGGTCATGGTCGACATCGCTTTCTCCTCTTGTGAAGGCAGAGCTCTACAACCTTTCTTACTTACCGATTCTCACCTGCAGTGTAGCAGACCACAGCCCCATTCTCCAAATATTTGTTAGTCACAAGACGAGATCTCGGCATAGCTGCACATCTCTTCCGGGCGATCATGACATCGTGGACCCACCTGCCGGTACGTCGCACAACACGTCCACCGAATACGTCCACCGCCGATCACCGCAACGCCCGATGCCTGACCGCTATCGGGGGAATAAATCCAGTTCATCGCCGAGGTGCAGTTCCATGACCTGCTGAAACTGGCTGACCAGCAGGTAATGGTGAATGGTTATGGCCAGCAGACTGGTGGCCGGGGCCTTCAGGAATGATTGCAGGTAGGGATGACGCCGCAGGTATCGTTCCCGCAACTCGGTGCACTCCCCAGCACCGCACTTTGCGGCAACCCCCAGTGCGGTGAGCGCCGTGGCCCGATGGAAATCAGCCGAGGTATTGGTCCGGTTATCAAAGAATAGTGATATTCGTGGGTCTCGCTCGATATTGGCATATTTTCGAGTCGCCTGCCCCGTTGCCACCACGATCGTCCGCAAGTCGTCGGTATGCGCAAAGGCCATCAGGCTCGAATAAGGCTGCCCCTCGCGTTGGGTGCCGAGTACCGTCAAGCTCTGGGACGCAAGCAGGGTCGCGATCTGGTCCCGAAGCTGTTGTTCTCGCATCTGCATCTCACACCACCTTATGGTTACACTGCAAGTGCCACGTTCTCCGACATCGAGTGGCATGGCAGAAAAGAAACCCGGCCATGGACGAAGCTCCCAATGGTTCAATGAACCACCAGTTTTCAATATACCCTCCAACAGCCATTTCTCTCACTGAGAAACGAGGGGAACGCTTCGACAACCGTTCAACAGCGTACCGATTTTTGCTGCAACCACCAAGGTGTGCGTTGCTGGTCAGCAAAACCAGCCGGTTGCCGACGGCTTCTGGACTGCCGTGTTGCCGGCAACACGGCTGGCCGCCGGTACGGCGGCTCTGGCCCTGAGCTGATTTGCAGCGACCGGCGGCCGGCAACACGTCCGGAACGCTCTGCTCAGTTTCCCGTTTCCGCAACCGGCTTGATATTCTGGTTCATTCGGAAAAAGTTGGTCGGGTCATATTTTGTTTTGACAGCGACCAGTTTCCGATAGTTGTTGCCGTAACTTGATTGCCACAGTTGCTGGGGGTTTTCTCCGAACCCGGGGAAATTGACATATACGCCACCGTTCGAGTAGCGATTCATGGCCTCCCAGAACCCCCGGACCCAGGCGATATTGCGTTCCGATTCGGCAGGATCGCTCCACGCTCCGTCAATACTGAACATGAACTGCGCCTTCCGGTTCTGGTAAGCGGTGGCGCTCTCAGCAAGCCTGCTCACGGCGCCACCCAGATGCCGAATAATCACCAACAGACGTGGGTTGGGGCGCCGCCTGACCCACGACATCATGGTGTCGACAGCCTCATTGCTCAGCTGGTCCATATAGAGAGATTTCCAGTAATACAGATCCCCATCCTGCATGAATTCGTCGAAACCCTGCTGCGCCTGAAGATACGTGGTTGGCCCGCCCAGATCCAGGATCGGTTCACCCACTTCCCGCAGCGGCTGGAACAATGTTTCGCCCTGTGCCACAGGACCGATAAACATGCCGTCCAGCAGGCATACCGGCGTACCATGCAATTCGGCCGGAATGTCGGGGTGTTCCGGGATGCCCCAGATGGCAAACGCGGTGGAGGCCTCCTCGGGCGCTGTTTCCGTGAAGCGGCGCCAGGCTTCAAGCACTGAGCGTGACTGGTCAAAAGGGTAGATCGGATTCAGGGTGACCACGTGCGGCCCCACCGGGTGTAAGCGGAATTCAAAGACGGTTACGCTACCAAACTTTCCTCCACCACCACGCAGGGCCCAGAAAAGATCGCTGTTTTCGCGCTCGCTGGCTCGCCGCCTCTGACCGTCGGCAGTAATGATTTCCACCGCCAGGAGGTTATCGCAGGACAGGCCGTATTTACGCCGCACATAACCGACGCCGCCGCCCAACGTCAGGCCCCGCCACACCGGTCAATGACACCTCACCTCCCGGAGTTGCCAGGCCGTGCGCCTGGGCCGCAGCGTCCACATCGGCCCACAGGGCGCCGGCCTGAACCCTGGCGATTCGTGCGCCAGGGTCGACCGTCACCTGGCGCATGGCCGACATATCGATCATCATGCCTTCGTCACAGACGGCATACCCGGCCACATGGTGGCCGCCGCCGCGGACCGAGACCAGCAGGTTGCTTTCCCGGGCGAAGCGTACGGAACGCACCACATCGTCTGCATTAGCACACCGGGCAATAAGGGCCGGCCGTCGGTCGATCAGGCCATTCCAAACCTTTCTGGCGTCATCGTAGCCTTCGGCATCGGGGAGCACCAGCTGTCCTTCAAAGCTGTCTGCATAGGTTCTGAACCTTTCGGTATCGATGGATTTTGTCATCATGGCACAGCTCCTTATGGATGATTGGCGATGGTCATTATGGCCATCGTTCAGCAATGGACCGGATGTTCCCAGGATGGGCCTCACCGGGCCTATTCACCCATAGGCAGAAAACGTGCCAACCATCTGATATTCGATTTATCAAAACAATCTCTTAGTGTTAGATATCGACAAAGCTTGTTTCTATGGCGTCGGCCGCTAGCGAGTAGGCGAAATCTCGTAAAAAACGGCGGCGACAAAACGCCAATCAGCGAGATTTCGAAAAAAACAATGAACCGGCAGCGGCGGGTCTTGCTTTATCAGAAGCGCTTGATGCCGAGCGATTTGATACGCGAGTTCAGCGTCGAGGATGGCAGTTCAAGCAGTCGGGCGGCACCTTGTGGACCGGATACCCGCCAGTTGCTTGCTTCGAGGGCGTTGATGATATTTTGTTTTTCATATGCTTTCATCTGAGCGGCAGTCAAGATCCGTCCCGCAGCGAACGCAGGTTGCATGGCAGGTGCAGCATCCGAATCGACACGACTCTCCGGCAGGCATCTGGACAGGTCCAACCGACCGTCTCTTGCGGTGATAACGGCGCGTTCGACGATGTTCTGCAGTTCCCGAACGTTGCCCGGCCAGGCGTAGGACTTCAGACGCCGCTCATCGATGGGACCTAGCGGTTCGATATGACGTCCCAATCTTCGAGCAAACCGGTCGACAAAAGCCGCGGCCAGCAGGATCACGTCGTCA
>JAUVWB010000136.1 GCA_030604345.1 Desulfofustis sp.
ATTTCTCGATGGCATTGACACCACTACGGGCCTGCAGAACGTGGGTTGACCGGCCGCTCAGATCGATTTTGAACCACAGCACCCCGAGCTGATCAGTCAAGATGGTCGGTCCAAACGGTTCCGGAATCAGCACCGCCTCGCCGTCATAGCCGGCAGCGAGGCAGGCGATCGCCCCATTACCGCTGCACTCCTCCTCGATAACCGCTTCGACGGTAACCGGTGCAAACAGGCCAAAACCGGCCTTATCCACCGCATGGACAGCATAGGTCATCGCCGCTATCCCGGCTTTCATATCGCCGGCGCCGCGGCCGTAGAGCCACCCATCGACGATCGTCGGGGTATACGGATCCCAAGTCCATCGTTCCGGATTACCCGCATGCACCACATCCAGGTGTCCGTTGCACAGCGCACTGCGTCCGCCGCTGCCATCCGGTGCGCGGGTGCCGACCACGCTGTATCGATCCGCCAGCGACCAGGGGACCGGAGCAAACCCGGGATGGCCGGTTGCCGCACCGTCTCCCAGCGGAATCTTTGCCACGGAAAAACCGAGTTGTTCCAGTTCCGCCGCCATCACCGTCGTGGCCCCACTCTCGTTGCCCAACGTACTCGGCTCAGCGACCAGGCGCATGGTGAAATCGACGATCTGATCGGCCAGCCGATCGACGGTTTCAATCAATTTTTTCTCCCGATGATCCATCGCTTCCTCCTTGGCCGGTCGTGCCTAAAAACGCGGAAGGTCTTCGCTGACCTTAAGTGGCGCTTCAGTCAACTGCAGGACCGTCGCCAGATCGGTTTCCGCAGCAATCTCCTCAAGAACCAGGCCGGTCTGCTGTACGCTGATGACCGCCAATTCGGTGATGATCAGATCGACACAGGCCCGAGCGGTCAGCGGCAGTGAGCACCTGCGTAAAATTTTCGGTTCACCGTCCCTGGTGGCATGGGTCGTGGTGATAATCAGTCGTTTTGCCTTTTGGGCTAGCTCCATGGCCCCGCCAATGCCGGGAGCAAATTTCCCGGGAATGATCCAATTGGCCAGATCGCCCTGCTGCGACACCTCCAGAGCCCCGAGAAAACTCACGTCGAGCCGGCCGCCCCGGACCAGCGAAAAACTGAGCGCTGAATCGCAAAACGACGCGCCCGGAACCACGGTGATGTAAGTGCCGCCGGCATCGATCAGGTTCCGGTCGGCTTCACCGGGCGCACTGATTCCACCGGCACCGACGATGCCATTTTCCGAATGCATGGTCAGCGGCAGGTTGGGCGGCAGATACGACGGGATCAGGGTCGGAATGCCGATACCCAGGTTAATCACCTGGCCGGCCTTGATTTCACGGGCTGCCCGGCGGGCAATCTTCGTTTTGGCGTCAACGGACATGATGATGCAGGACTCCATAAGCGGGTAAAAGTTCCTCAATGAGCACCACGTGATCAACAAACGCACCGGGCGTATGGATCTCATCCGGCGCCAGCTCGCCGATCTCAACCACCTGTTCTGCCTCGGCGATCACCAGGTCGGCGGCAGTGGCCATCAGCGGGTTGAAATTGCGGGCGCTTTTCTCATAGACCAGATTGCCGGCACGATCAGCTTTGGCGGCATGGACCAGCGCGATATCGGCACGCAAGGCCGGCTCGACGATCCCGTCGCGGCCGCCGCTGCATATCACCTGTTTGTCGACCCGCAGGATGGTATCGATGCCGATGTCGGTGACAATGGCCAGCAAACCGGCCCCGCCGGCCCTGATCTTTTCAGCCAGAATACCCTGCGGAAAAAATTCAACGGTGATCTTCCCGTCGTTCATCAGACCGATGACCGTCGCATTCAGGCCGAGGTGCGAGGTTATCAACCGCTTGACCCGACCCGCCTCGATCAGTTTCGAGACGCCCAGCCCGTCTTCATTGGCCTCATTTTTGATCTGGGTCAACTCTCGCGTCCCTTTGGCGAGGAGCGCCTCGATCAGCAGAAACGGCGTGCCGGGCACGCCGAAACCGCCGACCATGATACTCTGGCCGTCAGTTATCACCTCTATCGCCTGCTCGACGGAGGTCGTCTTGTCGATCATTTCAGAACCTCGGCAAGGAATTGTCTGGTGCGCGCTTCTTTCGGGGCGCTGAATATCTCATGGGGCGGGGCATCCTCGACAACCACGCCGTCGGCCATGAAAATCACCCGATCCCCAACCTTTTCGGCAAACCCCATCTCATGGGTGACCACCAGCATGGTCATGCCATCGCGCGCCAGTCCTTCCATAACCCGCAAAACATCGCCGACCAGTTCCGGGTCAAGCGCCGAGGTGACCTCGTCAAAGAGCATCACCTTCGGCTTCATGGCCAGCGCTCGGGCAATGGCCACCCGCTGCTGCTGGCCGCCGGAGAGCATGCACGGATAATTATCAATCTTTTCCGCCAGGCCAACCCGTTCGAGCAGCGAAACGGCCACCTCTCGCGCCTCTTCCTTTTTCATTCTGAGCACTTGAATCGGCGCTTCCATTATATTCTCCAGAACCGTCATGTGCGGAAACAGGTTGAACTGCTGAAAAACCATGCCTACTTCGCAGCGAATCCGGTTGAGATGGCTCTCGAAGGCCCGGCGACTCTTGGTAGAATCGTTGATCAACACCCCCTCCAGATATATCTCGCCGCCCGTCGGCGGTTCCAGGTGATTGACACAACGGAGCAGCGTTGATTTTCCCGACCCACTCGGTCCGATGATGACCAGCACCTCTTGCTGTGCGACCTCCAGGTTGACCCCATTGAGCACGGTCAAATCGCCATAGCTTTTGTGCAGATTGTTGATATGCAGCATGGTTGACTGGGTTCGTTCCGGTGACAGCGGTATCATGTTCTTCGAGCCTCCGTGCGGGTACGCTTCTCCACCCAGGTAAGCAGCAAACTGGCTGAAGAAGTCAGAACGGCGTACAGGACCGCCGCCATGACGTACATCTCGAACGGCTTGTAGGTGGAACCGATGAGACGCTGGGCGGTCAGAGTGAGTTCGACAACGGTGATGGTTGAAAGCAGCGAGGTGTCCTTGATGAGGATGATAAAATTATTGCCCAGCGGCGGGATAATAATACGCAAGGCCTGCGGCAGGATGATGCGACGCATGGCCAGTGCCGCATTCATCCCGAGCGACCGGGCCGCCTCCGTCTGGCCATAGGGAACTGAAATGATGCCGCCCCTGATGGTTTCCGCATTATACGCTCCGACGTTCAAGGCCAGACCGAGGACCCCGGAAAAAAACGGTCCCAGGTCGATACCGATCTGAGGCAGGCCAAAATAGATGATGAACAGCTGCACCAGCAGCGGCGTGGAACGAATCAGCCAGATATAGAAGACGGCCGGCCAGCGCAGCAACGGGTTGTCCGACAGCTTGCACAACGCCGCGATCAAGCCGAAGATAAGCCCAAAAAACAGCGACAATATGGAGATCTTCAGGGTCAGCAGCGCCCCGGTCACAAAAAACGGGAAGTAGTGAATGATGACATTCCAATCGAACATACGTAATTCCCCTGTCTTGACAACCTCTTACAAACCGATACCGAGTTACCCCGAAGATTATCGCTAAACGGGTTGAGGCGGCGACGAAACCTCCGGTTCAGCGTTTTCCGCCGGACCCCCCGGAAGATTCCGGCGGAAAAGATCGGACGCTTGAGGATCAGCGGACATCAATGCCAAGCCATTTCATCGAAATCTCATGGTACGTCCCATCGTCTTTCATGGCTTGCAAGGCCTCGTTGATAGCCTGTTTGAGTTCGGGATTGTTCTGCCGCATTGCTATGCCCATTTTTTCTTCATACAGCAGGTCACCAACCATCTGGATCGGTGCGCCTTTGTCCTTGATGGCCAAAGCACCGACGATCCGGTCGGTGACAAACCCATCGAGACGACCGTTGGCAACTTCCAGGATAATATCGGGATCTCCCTTGTAGGTGCGGATATCCACATCTTTGATGTGCTCCCTGATCCAGGTTTCAAAGGTGGTACCCAGCGTTACCCCGATTTTTTTGCCGGACAACTCGTCCACCGATGTGATCGGTGAACCCTGTTTAACAAACATCTGCGCGCCGGATCGGTAATATGGGTCGGAAAAATCAATGGACTTCAGACGTTCCTCAGTGATGGCCATGCTGCCGCAGATCAGATCATGCTTTTTCGCCAAGAGACCAGCGATGATTCCATCCCAGGCGGTACTGATCGGTACGCCGGTCACTCCGATTCGACGAGCAATCTCTTTGCCGATCTCAACGTCAAAACCGGTCAACTCATTCTTGTCGTTCACGAAATTGAAGGGAGGATACTGACCGCTCATGGCCATGGTCAGTTTGCCATCGGCCTTGATCCGTTCAAGATCATCGGCGCAAGCCGGTTGCAGAAACAGAAAAGCGGCCGCCAAAAATGTCATTGCACCAATCATCGTTCGCTTCATGAGACGCTCCTTTTGTTATCGATTACTCCGTTCACATTGAACCTGCCCGATTCAATGCCTCTTGGGACAGCCCGGTGCGGAGACACCTCAGGCACCGGCCAGTCGGGTCGTTACCTCCTCCAGACTGCGATCCAGTCTATCGAGCAGCTCGTCCAGTTCCGCCTCTTTGATGATCAGCGGCGGGGCAACCAGGACGTGATCGCCAGAGAGCCCGTTGATCGATCGCCGGGGATAGACAATCAGCCCGTTGGCGAACGCTCGAGCGGTTACCAGGTTACCCACCTGGAGATGATCGGCAAACGGGGCACGCGAGTCACGGTCGCTGACAAATTCCAGAGCCGTCAACAGCCCTTTGCCACGTACGTCTCCGATTATCGGATATTTTACTGCCAATTCCCGGAGTCCCTCCAACAGTCGCTCGCCCATGATCGCTGCCCGGTCGACCAAACCGTCCTCGACGATCCGCTTGAGCACCGCCCGGCCAACCGCACAAGCCATCGGGTTACCGGCATAGGTGTGGCCGTGCGGGAAACCACCGGTCGCCAGAACGCTATCCACGATGTCGCCACGGCACATCACGGCCCCAAGCGGGAAATAGCCCGAGGCCATGCCTTTCGACAAAGCCACGATATCGGCCTCAAGCCCCCAATGCTGGTAAGCAAACAGCTTTCCCGTTCTGCCAAAGCCGGTCATGACCTCATCGAGTATCAGCAAGATCGAATATCTGTCGCATATATCCCGGATAACCGTGAAATAGTCGTCAGGCGGCGGCAGGGCGCCGGTACTCGCGCCACCGATCGGCTCGGCCACGAAACCGGCCACATTTTCCGGGCCGAGTTGCCTGATCATCGTCTCCAAAGCGTGAGCGCAGGCCAGTGAACAGGTGGGGTAAGACTCTCCGTAATGGCAGCGATAGCAATACGGCGCAGGAATTTTCGGAGCCGACTTGATCAGGGGACGATAGTGTGTTTCCAGCGGCGCATAGCTGGTGAGTGCCAAGGCGCCGAGCGTTGATCCGTGATAGGAAGGAAAGCGGCTGATAAAAAGATACCTGCCGTTGTCGC
>JAUVWB010000238.1 GCA_030604345.1 Desulfofustis sp.
CAGCCGACCGACAAATACCTTTTGGCCGTCTCGCTCTTGCTTCACCTTCACCCGCACCTTTTCCCCCACGAATCGCCGACTCTCGTCGAGCGTGCGGAGCGTTCTTTCGATCCCCGGAGAGGAAACCTCCAGATGATACTGGTGGTCGATCATGTCCTCCACATCGAGGAAATCGCCCAGTTCCCGGCTGACCCGGGAACAATCATCGAGGCTCACGCCGCCGACCCGATCGATGGTCAACCGCAGCACCCAGCCATGCCCTTCCCGGCGAAACTGGACATCGTACAATTCGAGTCCCAGCGACGGCAACAAGGCCTCGGCAAAAGCACGAACCCGATCAACCACCAGTGCACTCATCGTCTGCCAACCACCTTTTTCGGACACCGCCGCCCTCCATCGGCTCCCCCGAAGGTCCGGGCAGACCGGCAGCGTACTGAGGAGAATATTATAAAAAAAATAGCGGGCAAAGCCCACTTTCCTATTCCTGACGGCACACATCGTCCCCCAGGTATAAGCAGCACCTCCGCCGGGCGAACCCGGAAAGGAGACGGCTGGTCGACGGTTTGGAGCGGGCAACGAGGTTCGAACTCGCGACCTCAAGCTTGGGAAGCTCGCGCTCTACCAACTGAGCTATGCCCGCATCACATGGACCGTAACAGGTCTACAATAACCACATCCGGCCAAGCTTGTCAAGTAATTGCAACAGGTGATGCGCCGGACAAACAGCAGCGGTACGCATCGCCGTTGCCTGTCCGAGCGACGATCTGCCACAGGGAGGATGGGTCAGGCAGGACGGTCAGTGGGTTCAGTGTTATCCATCCTGCGAGAGTACAACCACCACCGCCCCCAGAAAATACGATTGACAAACCGCCGGCTGACTACTACAACAACGGACATTTGAGCTGCGACCAAAACACAAACCCCGTCGGGTCACGCTCCGCCCCGCGCAGACGTCTGCCAGCAACCCGGATTACGGCGATCAGTGCCGGCCGGACGCCCATCGTCATCCCCGACTTGTTCGATAGTGTCTTATGACTGAAAAAACTCTGATCATTGCAGAAAAACCGAGCGTGGCCGGCGACCTGGTGAAAATCCTGCCGGGCCGGTTCAAAAAGAGCCGCACCCATTACGAAGGTGATCAATTCATCGTCTCCTTTGCCATCGGCCACCTGGTGTCCATCTGCTACCCCGAAGAAATCGACCCCCGCTACCAGAAATGGCGCCTGGAAGATCTGCCCATTTTACCCGAAAACTTTCCCCTCAAAGTACTCGATGCCACGAAGAGCCAGTTCAACGCCCTGCAAAAACTAATCCGGCGCCAGGATGTGGGCACCATTGTCAATGCCTGCGACGCCGGCCGCGAAGGCGAACTGATTTTCAAATACATCATCAGCGTGGTGTGGAACAAATCGGTGGCCCAGAAAACCATGAAGCGTCTCTGGCTCCAGTCCATGACCGACGAGGCGATCAAGGCCGGGCTGGCATCCTTGCGCAACGATACCGAGATGGTGCCGCTCGAAGACACCGCCCGTTGCCGCTCGGAGTCCGATTGGCTGATCGGCATCAACGCCACCCGGGCACTCACCGCCTACAAATCCCGATTCGGCGGTTTTTTCAAAACCCCGTGCGGCCGGGTCCAGACACCGACCTTGTCGCTGCTGGTGAAGCGCGAGCAGGAACGGCAGGCCTTCGTACCGCGCTCTTACCAGACGTTGATCGGGACCTTTGCCAGCGGTGATCAGGATTATACCGGCAAATGGTTCGACCCAGGCTTCAAGAAAGACCCGCATGACCCGGACAAACGGGCCGATCGACTCTGGGATCCGGCTCATGCCGCCCGGATAGTCGAGGCGTGTACCGGACGGCCGGCGGTTGCCCAGGACTCCACCAAGGAGACCCAGCAGTCGGCACCGCAGCTCTACGACCTGACCTCCTTGCAGCGGGAGGCCAACGGACGCTTCGGCTTTTCGGCGCAGAATACCTTGTCCATCGCCCAGTCGCTCTATGAGCGGCACAAGGTCCTCACCTACCCGCGTACCGATTCCAGATACCTTCCCCAGGACTACCAGGCCACCGCCGCCTCAGTGGTACGCGCCCAACAGGACTGGCAGTATGGTCCGTACGCCGGAACCATCCTGGAAAAGAAATATATCCGGGCCAATCCACGGGTCTTCAACAGCGCCAAGGTCACCGACCACCACGCCATCATCCCCACCAACCGTATTCCGGCCGGGCTCAGCGAGGCAGAAGCGAAGATCTATCGGATGGTCGTGCAACGGTTTCTCGCCGTGTTCTTTCCGCCGGCCCGCTACCTGCAGGCGCGGCGGGTCACGGTGGTGGCGGAGGAATCGTTTGTCACCGAGGGCAAGATCCTGCTCGATCCGGGCTGGAAGGCACTCTACCTGGAGGGGGCGAGCGAAAAGGGCGACGACATCCTCAAACCGCTGCCACCGGATGCGGCCATCACCTGCACCGGCGTTGAACACATCCAAGCGGAAACCAAGCCGCCGCCCCGATTCAGCGAAGCAACGCTGCTCTCGGCCATGGAGAATTCGGGCAAACTGGTGGACGACGAGGAGTTGGCCGAGGCCATGAAGGAACGGGGGCTTGGCACCCCGGCCACGCGAGCGGCCATCATCGAAAAGCTGCTCAAGGACAAGTACCTGGTACGCGAGGGCAAGGAACTGGCTCCCACCGGCAAGGCCTTCGAGTTGCTGGCCCTGCTCGAGGCGATGCGCATCGACGTGCTCGCCTCGCCGGAGATGACCGGGGAGTGGGAGTTCAAGCTGAACCAGATCCTCAAGGGCGAGTTCACCCGGGATCAGTTCATGAAAGAGATCCGCGACCTGACCCGGCAGATCACCGACCGCATCAAGGGCTACGAGGACCGTCGGCAGCGGCAGCCGGCGCCGTTCAGTCCCGTGGGCGTCCACACCTTTTTCGAGACGCCCACCGCCTACGAACGCGAAGACGGCACGCTGGTGATCCGTAAAATCCTCGGCGGCCGAGTCATGTCCGAAGCGGAGATCGTCGCCCTGATCAACGGCGAGACCATCGGTCCCTTCAGTGACTTTCGGTCCAAGAAGGGAAAGCTGTTCACCGCCTCGGTCCGGCTGGTCAACGACAAGGTCGATTTCGTCTTCTCCGACACCACGGACGGTCTCGATCTGGAGACCATCAAGGAGCAGGGATCGCTCGGTTTGTCTCCGATCGACGGATCGCCGGTCTACGAAACCCCGGCCGGCTACCTGTCCGAATCGGCCCTGGAAAACGACGACAAGAACGGGTTGCGGATCAGCAAAATCATTCTCGGCAAGACCATCAGCCCCGACGACATCCGGCAGCTGCTCGAACAGGGCAAGACCCCGTTGCTCAAAGGATTCATTTCAAAGAAACGCAAACCGTTCGACGCCTATCTGCTGCTCGACAAACGGGGTAAGATCAGCTTTGAGTTCCCCCCCCGTCGGTCTCGCACACCTGCGAAAAAGGATTGACACTTCTTCTGTAACACGGCACAAAAGAGATGATGAAACGTTTAAAGAAAGAGTTCTCAGCCTTGGACGGCCGCGAACTCGCCCATAAATGCGCCCAGATTGCCGAACAAGGCAAGGCTGAAGATATCGTGGTCCTCGACGTCCGGGGAATGGCCTCTTTCAGCGATTATTTCGTGATCATGAGCGGTCGTTCCACCCGGCATGTTCAGGCCCTGGCGGAAAGCATCGAGAACGAAGTACGCTCCAAGCG
>JAUVWB010000346.1 GCA_030604345.1 Desulfofustis sp.
ACCAATCGTGACCTGGAGGCGGCCGTTGCCGAGGGAGTGTTCCGGGAAGACCTGTATTATCGATTGCGCGTGGTCACCATAGCCATGCCGCCGCTGCGCGAGAGAAAGGAAGACATCCAGGCGCTGGCGCAATACCTGGTCGCCCGGTTGTCGAGCGATATGTCCATGACCAACCCCGGCATTTCCGAGGAAGCCCTGGCCAAGATCGAGCAATACGACTGGCCGGGAAATATCCGGGAACTCTCCAACGCCTTGAAGCGGGCGTTGATCTTTAACCGGGGCGCACCCATTCAGCCGGAAGAAGTGGCTCTGCCCCGCAGCGATGCGAGTGAGTCAGATCAGCCGGGCGAGCGGCAGCAGACGGACCAGATCCTGCGGAACTGGGTACGGGCGGCGCTCACCGGCGAAAAAAAGGAACGTCTGTTCGATCATTGCCTGGATCAGATGGCTGCCCTGCTGGTCAGTGAGGCGCTTGAGTTGAATCAGGGCAACCGCTCGCACGCCGCGAAGCTGCTCGGTATTTCCCGACCGACGTTGCATGCCAAGATAGACAAATATCGGCTTGCTGCGGATAACCGTGACGAATGATACACCGATGGCCTGCCGGTAAGACCGATTCTGCGCGGAAATGACTGGCGAGGTGACGCTCAGGAGTGTCCTGGACACATCACCTGCTGCTGAAAAGAATAGAAACCACCGTCGAAAACGGGGGAAAGGAGGGGAGCATGGCGACTTTCCAGAAGATTCTGGCCTGTGTGGACTTTTCCGATTATTCGCCTGAGGTGCTTGATTATTCGCTGACATTGGCGAAGATGTTCAAGGCCAAGATAGTGGCCTTCAACGTCATCAACAAGCGAGATGTCGACGCCGTGGCAACGGCCAGCCGTTATTATCCGCATATGGTGAGTGTCAAACAATTCCTTGAAAAAGCCAGGGAAGAGCGGACGATAAAAATGCACACCATGCTCGAGGAAATGGACGGGGCCGAGCTCATTGACATGGAGATCGCCATCGAGGCCGGCGTACCGTTCGAGGTGATCCTGCAAGCAGTTGACACGTATCATATCGATCTGGTGGTGCTGGCCAATAAGGGCCGGGGTGATCTGGCCCGAACACTGCTCGGCAGCAATGCCGAAAAGGTGTTTCGTCACTGCCCCGTGCCGGTGTTGAATGTACGTAACCCCAAACGATTCGGAAGAAAAATCTGAGGAGGGGGATGTGAAGGTCTTCACCAAGCTCGCCGTGGCGGTCGATCTTTCTCCCTTTTCCCGGGACATCATCGCCTGTGCCGGTAAACTATCGGAGCGTTCCGGGGCCGAGGTGGTCGTGGTGACCGTGATCGACAAGCGGATGATCGATGCCGTCGAATCGGTGTTCGAGGCGGAGGGCCGCGGTTTTTCCTATAAACGGTTCCTCGCCGACGAGACCTTTCGCCGGACCCAGGCGTTACGTGAATTGTTCGAGCAGGCGCTGCCGCCCCACGTGCCACGAAAAATGATTATCACCTCCGGTGTGCCGGCCACCGAGATTCTCAAGGTCGTCAATCAGGAGCAGGCGGAACTGCTTATCGTCGGCACCAAAGGAGTCACCAACCTGCGCGGTTTTCGGCGGGGGACGACGGCGGAGAGGCTGTATCGGCATTGTCCGGTGTCCGTTCTCAGCATGCCCCAGCAACCGTGAACAAAAACGATCGGGCGACCGCCCTCATGACGGTTTTCCTGATCGTTTGGCTCCGTAGCAGGAGCGTACCACCTCTTTAAGGTGTCTGATGCTGTTCGCATCCTTGTTGATGAAGCAAAAGGCCTCCAACGGCTCGATGTTCGGCAGTTGGTCCCGAAAGGAGTGGATGATTATCGGGATTTTCAGCGAAGTGCCGAGCAAGCTTTGAAAGACTCGTTGACTGTATGGGCAGAACAATTCCGGGTCGAGAATGATAAGATCGACGGATTCCGGATGAACCATGCGCTCGAGTATCTCCTGCCCGTTTCTCAGACTTGATACCGAGTATCCCTCTCGTTCCAATTCCCGCTTCAACAAATCCCGTACCCGGCTGTTGCTGTCGGTTACGATGATCCTGAAGCCACGTGTATCTGCTGCGTCACGCATATTTCATCTCGATGCGGCCATCTTTGATGGGCCCACGCCTCTGTCTTTGACCTGTTTGACAATCAACCACTTTACAGCCTGTAAATTATCCTGACAGTGAGGCCGGTTTTGCCAGACGTTCTATTCCCAGCTGTCCGCTGGCGAGAAGCCGGATCGTGTGGAACTGGATATGGCTAATTAACTCATCGATACTAAAAGGTTTTGTGAGAAAGGCATCGGCGCCCAACCGGTATGCGTCGACAGCGCATTGAGCATCTCGGCACCCGGTCATCAGGAAGATAAGCAACTTGTCACTGGATTGCCGGGCGTGGTTGATGACGGCAAAACCATCAATCGGGCTCATCTGCAGGTCGGTGATGACCAGATCGAAGGTTTCATCCTGCAGTTTCCTGATGGCCTCGGCACCGCTCTCGGCAGTATGTGCCTCGTGGTTGTAACTTTCTAGGATTGTGGATAATAATTCTCGCATCACGGCTTCGTCGTCAACGATGAGAATCTTCAGGGGTACCATGGCCCACCTCCGTCGTATCGATGATCTGTGTCTGTCG
>JAUVWB010000060.1 GCA_030604345.1 Desulfofustis sp.
CATTCCGGTCCTGGAGGATGTCCTGGTCCTGGCCACCGGCAAGACCGGGTTGCGACCCAACGAGGATGAGTTTCGACGCCTGGCCACCGAGGCCCCCCGCTACACCTATACGACGCTGACCTTGGAAGTGAGTCCGAAGGACGCGGCCATACTCAGTCTGGCAGAGGCCCGCGGGACGATTATTGCAACCCTGAAAAACAGCGACGACAACAGCGCTCCGGATTTCTCCCGACTCACGATGACCGATTTGTTCGGTCATGCGGTCCAGCTGCGCCAGGACGCCGAAAACAAGGTGCACAATCGATCGGTGGACGGGATTCATCGGGATGCCTCCGGCAATCTCGTTACCCGTGACGGGGTGGTAATCACCGATCCCAATGTCACGCTTACCGACGATGGTCTGCTGGTGACAAAAGACGGCACGGTCTTGAACGGCCGGGGGCTGACGGTCGATTCGGCCGGGCATATTCGTGATGCCAAAGGCAACCCGATTGATACCGCCAGCCTGGTTGTCGGTAAGGACGGCAGCCTGGTCGATACCAACGGCACGGTGGTGCCCGGAAACGGTTATCAGACGACGAAGGGTGGTTTTCTGGTCGACCGGGATGGCCGGGTCCTGACGCCGGACGGCCATGTCTTGAACGGTGTCCACCTGGCTAGTGACGGTACGGTACAAACCGAAGATGGTCAGGTGTTGGCGGCCAGTGACCTGTCCATTGATCCGGATGGCACGGTCCACCTGGTCACGCCCGGACCGAACGGTTCGGCGGCATCGGCCGGCGAGCGGGTCACCGTCGATCAGGACGGTACGGTGCGTCGTCCTGACGGGACGATCATTGCCGGTGCCCACCTGGATGCGGACGGCAACGTGGTCGATGCCGACGGCAAACGGCTGCCGGTGGCAATCAGTCGCACCCTGAGCGGCGTTACCGCGACCAAAGCGCCGGAGCTGATTGCCGCCTTGACCGGGACCGGCACCAGGACGCCAGGGCAGGTGGCGGACTCGGTTCTCTATCAGGTCGAGTATATCGTCGGTGGTGCCGGTGACGGCGCGGCACGAACCTTCATGGTGAAAATCAGCGACTGATGGGCGGAAACGAGATGCCGTTTGATCGATACCAAGCGAACCTCTGCAACGGAAAGAAACTATGCGAGCCCCTTTTTTGAGATACAATCTTCTTGTGACCGTGATGCTGGTGCTGGCGACGGCGATATTGCACCCCGTCGGGGCGTCTGCGGGCCGGGAAGCGATTGATCTTTATGTCGGCGAGATACGGGTGATGAAAGTCGGCAAAGTCGACCGGGTGGCTATTGGCAACCCGAAGGTGGCGAGCAATACGATCCTGCCGAACGGTCAGCTGATTCTGATGGGGGACAGTTCGGGGGCGACGACCATGCATATCTGGCTCGATGGCAACCAGGAGATGGAGTTCGACGTAGTGGTGCGCGATCACCTGCAGCAAAGCAGCTATGACGACCTTGTCGTGCTGCTCAAGGAAGTTCCCGGGGTGGGCGTCAGTCGGGTCGGCGAACAGATCGTCATCCGGGGGCAGGTCCTTTCCACCGATGCCGAACGGTTCGAGACGATTGTCAACCAATTTCCCGGGGTGCTCAATCTGACCAGTCCCAAGAGCCGCTATGAAGAGATTGAAACCTTGCTGTCTTCCGTCCCCGGAGCGACCATCAGGCAGGTGGGGAACCATACGGTGATCAGCGGTGAAATCAGCAAAGAGTATGACGATCTGATTAAAATCGTTCAGGGAACTTACCCGGACCTGCTCAACCTGACGCGCATCCAGGAGGCAGTGGCCGGCAAAATGATCCATATGCAGGTACGGATCATGGAAATGAAGAAGAGCGCCCAGGAAAAGCTCGGGATCAACTGGAGCAAGGCACTGGTCGGCCCGAGTTTCGAGTTCGGCGTCGAAAGCGCACGCGGCGGCGCCACCATCTTGAACAGCGACGGTGCCTCCGAGGTGTTGAAAAAATCCGGCGCCAGGGACCTGACCACCAGTGCCGGCTATTTTGGCATCGCCACCGGTCTGACCAGTGTCATCAATCTGCTCGAGGCCAGCGGTGACTCGGTGGTGCTGGCCGAGCCCCGCCTCAGTACCCGGTCCGGCGGCAAGGCGTCGTTTCTCGCCGGCGGGGAGATCCCCATGCCGCTCATCTCGAGTATGGGACAGACCACCGTCGAGTTCAAGAAATACGGAATCGCCCTTGATATCGAACCGATCGTCGATGATCGCGGCACTATCCTCGCCCATATCGAGACCGAGGTGAGCATGCCCGACACGGCGGTTGCCGTGCAGGGTATTCCCGGTCTGTTCAGCCGCAAGACCAGCACCGATATCAGTATGCGCGCCAACGAGACCCTGGTGATCGCCGGCTTGCTCAACGAGACGGCACAAAACAGTTTCGACAATGTGAAATGGCTCGGCCACTTGCCGATTCTCGGGCCGCTCTTTCGCAGCAAGGATTTTAAGAGCGAACAATCGGAACTGGTGATCTTTGTGACTCCCCAGGTCTACGATGCATCGTCGTCGCTCAACCGGGAAAGAACGGAAGCGGCCGAGACCATGCGCCAGCGTTATCAGGAGATCGTCAAAGGCGGCGGATTACTGGAGTAGGATCATGTTCGAGATCATCGTTCACGATAGCAGCGGGAAGGAAACCGGACGATACCGGTGCCGGGAGAAGAGTTGTACCGCCGGCCGGTCGACGCGCAACCTGGTGGTCCTCAACGGTTGGCGCATCGGGACCAGTCATGCCCGGTTCGAGCGTGGTGACAACGGTGTCTTCGTTACCGATATCAGCGGTGGCGGCGGTCTCCAGGTCAATGGGCGACCGGCTGCCACCTACGGACCGTTGACCCCGGCCGATGTCGTCGGGCTGAGCAGTTATCGCTTGACCGTGGTGGCTGACGGCGTCACGGCGGAGATGCCCGTTGCCCCGGCGCCGATGGCGACGCCGCGCGAGGTGACGCCGCCACAGACGGTCGCCGGCCCGGCGGCCAGCCCGGAGGGGTCCGATCTGCACGGATCCTATGGGGTCCGATCGTCCGAAACTGTCCGGCCGTCCGGGAACGAACGATTCCGCTTCCATAACCTGGTACACCATAAACTGATGCAGGCCATGGACCTGCGGCGCACTGATGTGGAGTCGATGGATAACGAGCAGTTGACGGCGACCATCAGGGGGATGATCACCCAGATCATCGCCGAGCTCGATCGGGAGCTGCCCTCGGAGGTCGATCGCGAAAGGCTCGGGCGCGAGGTGTTGAACGAGGCGGTCGGCTTGGGTCCGCTCGAGGATTTTCTGGCCGACGAGCAGGTGAGCGAGATCATGGTCAATTGTCATAACGACATCTACATCGAGCGAAACGGCAGGCTCGAGAAGAGTCCGATCACCTTCAGCAGTGACGATGCCGTGCGCTCGGTTATCGAGCGCATCGTCTCGCCGCTCGGCCGGCGCATCGACGAAAGCTCGCCGATGGTTGACGGCCGCCTGAGCGACGGCTCCCGGATAAATGCCATCATCCCACCGCTGGCCATCAAAGGACCGTGTCTGACGATCCGTAAATTTTCCCGGCATCACCTGACGGCCGATGACCTGATTGCCAACCGTTCCATGGATGAGAACATGGTGGAGTTTCTCAGGACAGCCGTGCTGAACCGGAAAAACATCATTATCTCGGGCGGCACCGGTACCGGCAAGACGACCTTTCTCAACGTCCTTTCCAACTTCGTCTCGCACCGGGAGCGGATCATCACCGTCGAGGATTCGGCCGAACTGCGGCTCGGCCAGCCGCATGTGGTCAGCCTCGAGGCACGGCCGGCCAATATCGAGGGAGCGGGCCTGGTCACCATTCGTGACCTGGTCCGCAACTGCCTGCGCATGCGACCGGACCGAATCGTCGTCGGCGAATGCCGGGGTGGTGAGGCCTTGGACATGCTGCAGGCCATGAATACCGGACACGAAGGGTCGCTCACCACGATCCATGCCAACAGCCCGCGCGATCTGATCAGCAGGCTGGAGGTGATGGTGATGATGGCCGGAATGGATCTTCCCGAACGAGCTATCCGGGAACAGGTCGTTTCCGCTGTCGATGTGATCGTTCAACTCTCCCGGTTTTCCGACGGTTCACGCAAGGTGACCCATGTGGCCGAGATCACCGGACTGGAGGGAGATATCGTGCAGATGCAGGAAATCTTCACGTACAACCAACAGGGGATCGATCCGGACGACCGGGTCATCGGTGATTTTCGTGCTACCGGCAGGATTCCCGAGTTTTACGAGGGACTCAGGCAGCGGGGCTTGCAGGTTGATATGAGCATTTTCGCCACGCCATGATCGAGATGGTCCTCATTGCCGGCCTGGCCGCCGTCAGCGGCGGCCTGTTCGCCTGGTTGTTGCTGCGGCGGGTTGCCGCACGGGTGCTGGCTTATCGCAAGCATCTGGCGAGCACCACGGAAAGCCGTTTTGCCGAGATGTTTGTCTTCGTCGATGTGGGCCGGTGGTTCAACGTCTACCTCGCCGGGGTCATGGTAGTACCGCCGGCCGTCTGGATCGCGACCCGCGAGCTATGGCTCGGGGTGGTTGTCCTCGGCGTGTCGTTGGTTGCGCCTTATCTGCTGCTGTCGGTCTTCTACCAGCGGCGACTCAAGGCCATCGAAAAACAGCTGCCCGATGCGATGACCATGCTCTCCGCCTCGCTGCGGGCCGGCGCCAGTTTCACCACCGCCCTCGATACCCTGATTCAGGAGAGCGGGCCGCCCATATCCCAGGAGTTCAGTCTGCTGCTCAGGGAGATCAGACTCGGGGTCGACATGGATACCGCCCTGGACCACATGGAGCAACGCATTTCCCTCGAGGATTTCCGCTTGTTCTTGTCGGCTATTCGAATTTCCCGGGAAGTGGGGGGCAACCTGGCCGAAACCCTGGACAAGATCGCCGCAACGCTGCGCAGCAAGCTGGTCATGGAGGGTAAAATCAACAGTCTCACGGCGCAGGGACGTCTGCAGGGAATCGTCATGAGCCTGCTGCCGCTGTTGTTGATCGTTGTCTTGATGAAGTTGGAACCGGTCGCCATGAGCATGCTGTTCACCACCAAGCTGGGCTGGATGGTCCTGCTGGTCATCGTCGTCATGCAGGTGTTGGGGTTTCTGGCCATTCGCAAAATTACCGAGATTGACATATGACCGCGACATCGATTGCCCTCTGTGCGGCACTTGCCGTGCTGTTCAGTATCTTCTGGCTGCATCGGCTCTTCGTTCTGGTGCCGGAAGAGGATCGCGAATTCAAGGACCCGCTGCCGCGGTTGTTACGACCCATCTGGCCCCTGGTTCGTATCGTCGCTTTTTATCTCTGTGCCCGGCTGCCGTTTGCCTACCTCAACCGGGTAGAAGTACGGCTGCGCCGTCACGGCGTCGCCTACCTGATGATTGCGGAAGAATTTATTGCCCTGCGCCTGGTGTCTTCCTGGTGTTTTCTCGTCATCGGCTATCTGCTGCTGGCGGGTCTCGGTGAGTGGCTGCCGCTCTTTTTCCCGGTGTTATTGGTCGGAGGGTATTTCTATCCTGATATCTGGTTGCGTGATCTGCGCAAACGGCAAATCGACGGCGTGCTTCGTACCCTGCCGTCATATCTCGACTTCATCTCCATGGCGGTGGAGGCCGGACTCAACTTTTCCGGTGCTCTCGAACTGGCGCGGAAAAAGGCGCCACCGGGACCGCTGTCCAACGAATTCGGGGTCGTGCTGCGCGACCTCCGAGCCGGAATCGGCCGCGCCAATGCGCTCAAGCGGCTGGCCGAGCGACTCGACATCCCGGAGCTTTCCAGTTTTGTCAACGCGGTGGTGCAGGCCGAAAAAATGGGTTCAAGCCTTGCCCAGACCTTGAAGATACAGGCCGAGCAGCGCCGCCAGGAGCGGTTTCAGCGGGCGGAAAAAAAGGCGATGGAGGCCCCGGTCAAATTGATCGGGCCACTGGTGTTATTCGTCTTTCCCACCACTTTTATCGTGTTGGCATTTCCTATTGTCATGAAATTTCTCGGTGAAGGGTTGCTGTGACGCGGGGACGGTTTGCCAGAAAAACAACGGGGGATGTGGTTTTGCCGCTGGTTGATCGGGCCGACAGCCTGTTCGAGCGGACCCGCGGACTGTTGGGACGCCCGGCCCCCGCCCCCGGAGAAGGGTTGTTGCTGCGGCGTTGCGGCGCGATCCATACCATCGGGATGCGCTATGCCATCGATCTGGTCTTTCTCGACAGGCAGGAGCGGGTTGTCGGGCTGACGCCCGCCCTGGCGCCGTTTCGTTTTTCCTGGCATCGGCAGGCGGCAGCCACCGTGGAACTCAGGGCCGGCGAGATCGCCCGCCTCGGCCTGGTGAAAGGGGAACAATGGGTATGGGAATCACTCTGAAGCTGATCATCATCCCGGCCATGGTGTTGCTGTTGGCGACCTCCTGCTCGATGAAAAATCATGAGCCGGTCGCCGATCTGGCCACGGTTCAACAGTTGTATGCCGAGGGCGATTATCGTGGTGCGGTGCAGGGCTATGAGCGCTTGGTAGAGCAGGCTCCCCAAGATGACCAATTGTGGTTTCGCCTGGCTAACGCCTATGCCCGGCTCGGACAGCCGGAAGCGGCGGTTACCGCCTACCGTAACGCACTCCTGCGCAACCCCGACCAGGCCAAGGCGTGGCATAATCTGGCCGAAATTCACCTGCAGATGGCGCTGCAGGTCTATCTGGAAGCAGCGCAACATGTGCAACCGGACGACCCGTTGCAGCAGCTGCTGCAGAGCAAACGGCAGAAGCTTATCGAGGTCCTGGAAACCGATGCGATCATGGAGCGTTAGCCGGGCGTTGCCAACGACACCGAAGTGGATGCCAGGCGGCCAGGCCGGCCAGAGTATGGTCGAGTTCCTGGTGGTGCTTCCGGTCATGCTGATGTTGATGCTCGGCGCCATCCAGTTCGCCTTGATCTTTCACGCTAAGATCACACTCAACTATGCGATTTTTGAAGCTGCTCGTGCCGGTAGCCTGGGAGGTGCCGATTTTGAAGAGGTCACGGAGGGGTTTGCTCGCGGTTTGGCGCCACTGTACAGTTATCCCGGTGAAGACGGTGATCAGGTGGCCGCCTTTCATGCCGCCCGGGAAGCGGTTCTAGACCTGTTTGACGACCAGGACGGACTAGTGCGGATCGAACGGCTGACGCCAACCCCGGCGGCCTTCCGCCACTATGCCCCGGAGGGCGAAATACCCAACGACAACCTGCTCTACCGCAGCTCCTCCTACGGACCGGCCGCCGGTATGTCCATTCAGGATGCGAATCTCTTACAATTGCGGGTTACCTATTGGTATCCGCTCCCTGTTCCACTGATTAACAAAATGATCGCGTCTTTTATCTGCTGTGACGAAGAAGACGACTGCCGCTGGTCGGGGGACCCGGTTTGTAACCTCGATAAGCCATATATCCCGTTAACCGCCGTGGCGGCACTGCGGATGCAGACGCCGGCCCGTGAATCGGACGGCTATTGGGAGAACTCGTTGCAGACCTATTAGCCCTTCATAATGGTTGTGTGGGTTACATGAGAACATCCGGTGCCAGTTATCGGCCCGCCAAAAGGTAAACATATCATGCTGAGAAGAACCAAAATAGTCGCCACCATTTCCAATCTGCAATGTTCCCCGTCCTTCATCGAAGGACTGTACCGGGCGGGGATCAACGTCGTTCGGCTGAACACGGCGCATATGTCGCATGAGGACGCGCTCGAGGTGATTCGGGCCGTACGCTCGGTATCGGACAAGATCGCCCTGCTGCTTGATACGAAAGGCCCGGAAATCAGGACCTGCGATATGGATAGCCCGTTGCCGGTGAAGAGCGGCGACGTACTTCGGGTCAAGGGTGCCCCCGGACAGCGGTCGACAGGGGACCTGCTCTGCGTCTCTTACGCGGATTTTGTCGGGGACGTGCCGGTGGGCAGCTCCATCATGATCGACGACGGGCATATCGCGCTGGCGGTCATGGACAAGGACAGCGAGCACCTGATCTGCAGCGTTGAGAACGATGGGGTGATCAAAGGCCGCAAGAGCATCAACATCCCGGCGGTGCATGTCCGGTTACCGGCG
>JAUVWB010000029.1 GCA_030604345.1 Desulfofustis sp.
CAGGATATTTTCGGTTCCGGTAACCGATGGGATATCGAAATAGACGGTTGCCCCGTGCATGCGGCCGTCGATGGCGGCCTCCACATAACCCTGTTCCAGACGACAGGTGACTCCGAACCGTTCAAAGCCGCTGATATGAAAATTGATCGGTCGTTCACCGATGGCGCATCCTCCCGGCAGCGAAACCCGAGCCCGTCCCAGCCTGCCGAGCAACGGGCCGAGCACCAATACCGAGGCGCGCATGGTCTTGACCAGATCATACGAGACATCGCCATAGACGATATCGGTGCAATCGATGAACAAGGTATCGCCTTCACGACGCCACACCGCCCCGAGCTCTTTGAGCAAGGTGAGGATGGTTCTGGTGTCCCGCAAATCCGGCACGTTTTTCAGGACATGAACCCCGGGGGCAAGCAGTGTGGCCGCGATCAGCGGCAGCGCGGCATTTTTTGCGCCGCTGATGCGCACTTCGCCATACAGCGGCTTTCCCCCTTCCACGATAAGTTTTTCCATGGCTCTCCTCTATGGTCTCAAAGCCGACGGAGATGGGCAACCCGGTCACGTCCGGCGTAATCCCGATATATCTGAACCCATTCATAAAACGGTTCACAGCCGCCGGCGGTGAACAATTCAACCACGGCGTCACCTTGATCCGCCCCGATTTCAAGAAAACAATCACCACCCGCGGCCAGCATATTCGGCAGCGTCCGAGCCAGGGTGGCAATCACCCGCAGGCCGTCAGGGCCACCATCGAGAGCCAGTCGCGGTTCATGGCGAGAAACCTCCGGTTGCAGCGCCTCCAGTTCCCCTCCGGGGATATAGGGAGGATTGGCGACGATCAGGGAAAAGGGTTTGGTGCCGCGAAACGCGCTGACACCATCCGCCTGAACCAGTCCACCCCGGTCAACGACCCGGTGTCGCCGGCAATTGGCCTGGGCCACAGCCAGGGCCGCTGCAGAAATATCGGCGGCGATCACCGGACGACCGCACTCACGGGCAAGGACGACGGCAATCACGCCACTGCCGCAGCAGAGATCGAGCCAGGCGCCGCCCGGTTGGCCGGCATGATTTCTTCGCGCCAATACCATTTCCAGCAGAAACTCGGTTTCCGGACGCGGTATGAGCACCGCCGGAGAAACCAGAAAGGACAACGACCAGAATTCCCGCTCACCAATGATATAGGCGAGCGGTTCTCGCTGCCGACGCCGCTCCAGCAGACCATGAAATCGTGCCGCAACGGCAGTATCGACAACGTCATCAGCGGCCAGATAGATCGCTGTCCTGGTCTTCTGCAGGCACCAGCCGAGCAGTACTTCCGCATCGATCCGGGCTTCAGCGATGCCGGCTGCGGCCAGTTCCGCCGACGCCTCGGCCAGCAGGGTTCGTACGCGATGCGGCGGCTTCGTGATCTCTGCACCCACGCCAGCGGTCCGATCGATTAACGAAGTGTTTTGAGACGCTCGGCCTGATCACATTCGAGCAGGGGTTGGATGACCTCATCGAGTTTGCCGTTCATGATGGTCTCCAATTTGTACAACGTCAGGTTGATCCGGTGATCGGTCAACCGTCCTTGCGGGAAGTTGTAGGTTCGAATGCGCTCGCTGCGATCACCGCTTCCCACTTGGCTCTTACGGCTTTGGGAGATTTTGTCGTGCTGCTCCTGCTCGAGGCGATCGAGTAGCCTGGCCCGTAACACCGTCAGGGCCTTGGCCTTGTTTTTGTGTTGTGATTTTTCATCCTGGCAGGTAACCACCAATCCGGTCGGTAGATGGGTAACCCGAACGGCCGAGTCGGTAGTATTGACGCTCTGCCCTCCGGGACCTGATGATCGGTAGACATCAAATTTGAGTTCGTTGGGATCGAGATCGACCTCCACCTCGTCGGCCTCGGGCAGGATGGCCACCGTTACCGCAGACGTGTGAATCCGACCCTGCGCTTCGGTCTCCGGCACCCGTTGCACCCGGTGCACACCACTCTCAAACTTCAGCTTCGAGTAGACCTGCTCACCGCTGATCAAAGCGATGATCTCCTTGAATCCACCGATTCCCAGAGGGTTCGAAGACATGACCTCGACTTTCCAGCCCATGGATTCGGCATAGCGACAGTACATGCGAAACAGGTCGGCCACAAACAAGGCTGCTTCATCGCCACCGGTGCCGGCCCGTATCTCGAGAAAGATGTTCTTGTCATCGTTCGGATCTTTGGGCAGAAGAACGATCCTGATGTCTCGTTCCAGCTGCTCCTTGACAGACACCAAATCATCCAGCTCGAGCCGAGCCAACTCACGGATGTCGGCGTCCTCCCGGTCATCGTGAATCAGCGAGCGGTTATCGGCTATCTGTTGTTTGATCCGCTCATACTTTTTTTGTAACTCCGCCAACCGATTGAGTTGTGCGTGTTCTTTGACGAGGATCCGGTATTCCTGCTGGTTATGTGCCAGAGCCGGATCTGCCAAGCGTCCTTCGAGCTCGGAGAGTCTGTCATGAATATCGTGCAGGGAATCGAGCATGGGTTGTACCGATCAGAAGAGAACCTTGAAAACCTGACATTTCGCTCCCTCACATCGTTGCGCAATCACGTTTTTTCCTCGTAACATCAGATATATGCTTGCGAAAACAGGTTTTTGCGCACCTCAAACGTGAGTGAGATTTCAATTTGTCAAACTCCCCATACATGAAAAAAAAAGTCCACAGCAATGCGAGCATCACTGCGGACTCACCGGCACCGATACGGCAGCACACCGTATCGGAATGGGCATCGCTAGGCGTTGTCTTCTTTGGTCTCGTAATGTTTCGCGTAACGCCGGCGAAATTTCTCGATCCGTCCGGCCGTATCGATCAGTTTCTGCTTGCCGGTGAAGAAGGGGTGGCAGGCGGAACAGATCTCGACCTTCAATTCCGGCAGGATCGAACCGATTTCGAAGTTGTTGCCACATGCGCAGGTTACCGTGATGGTATTGTATTTCGGGTGGATATCGTTTTTCATGGTGGCCTTGGCCCTCCAAAAGTTATCTGTTCACCTGTTGCGAATAAATTCTATCAAAGACAAAGGATGTTAAACTACTTCATCCAGAAAAAAATTCAAGGACAAAAACCTTCTCCCCGTTGGTCGGTCACCGTTCTTCCGCCCATCAACTGTTCATCGAGTCGAGAAAGTCCCGATTGGTCTTCTGAGCACGCAGTTTATCCAGTAAAAATTCCATACCGTCAGCCGGGTTCATGGCAGAGAGCAGCTTTCTCAGAATCCATACCCGGTTGAGCACATCTTCCTTGAGCAGCAGCTCTTCCTTCCTGGTCCCCGAGCGCCTGATATCGATGGCCGGGAAACTACGCTTATCCGCCATCTTCCGATCAAGTACCAGTTCCATATTGCCGGTGCCCTTGAACTCTTCGAAGATAACCTCGTCCATTTTCGAGCCGGTCTCCACCAGGGCGGTGGCGATGATGCTGAGGCTTCCCCCTTCTTCGATATTACGCGCCGCCCCGAAGAACCGCTTGGGGCGATGCAGTGCGTTGGCCTCGACACCGCCCGACAGGATCTTGCCGCTGGCCGGCGTCACCGTGTTATAGGCCCTGGCCAAGCGGGTGATGCTGTCCAGCAGGATGACCACGTCCTTTTTATGCTCCACCAGTCGCTTGGCCTTTTCGATTACCATCTCGGCCACCTGGATGTGACGCTGCGGCGGTTCGTCGAACGTGGAACTGACCACTTCGGCGGCCTTGACGCTGCGCTGCATTTCTGTAACCTCTTCAGGCCGCTCGTCGATGAGCAAGACAATCAGATAGACCTCCTTGTGATTGCGTACGATGGAGTTGGCAATTTTCTGCATCAGCACCGTTTTTCCGGTCCTCGGCGGGGCGACGATCAGACCGCGCTGGCCTTTGCCGATCGGGGCGAACATATCCATCACCCGCATGGAAAAGTTGTCAGGCTGCCACTCCAACTCGAATTTCTCGTCGGGATGCAACGGCGTGAGGTTGCCGAAAAGGGTCTTTTGCTTGGACGCTTCCGGGGGGTCGAAGTTGACGCTTTCCACCTTGAGCAGGGCGAAATACCGCTCGCTCTCCTTCGGCGCTCGCACCAAGCCTTCGATCACGTCACCGGTGCGCAGGTTGAGTCGGCGGATCTGCGACGGCGAGACGTAGATGTCGTCAGGACCGGGAAGATAGTTGTAATCCGGGGCCCGCAGAAAACCGAATCCATCCGGCAGGATCTCCAGAACACCACCGCCGCGCAGCTTCCCCTCCTTGTCGGCCTGGGCCTGAAGAATGGCGAAGATCAATTCCTGCTTACGCATGGAACTGAACCCTTCAACATTCAGATCCCGGGCATGCTGCACCAGTTCTTCGATCTTTTTCAGCTTGAGTTCCGCCAGATTCATCACGGTGGGTGTCTCCTTAAGCAAAATGACAGGTGATGGTTAGTCTCGGTCGCCTGCGAGAAGGTTTCGCACACTTCACAGATAAGGATAGCCGGCAATCACATGCCGCATCCGTACAAACACTTGAAGCTTGCCCGCATTTCTGCTGAGAACGGGCAGATCATTTGATTTTCAATTTATTTCGATAGGTTATCGAGGTTTGACCGGCAAGATAAAGGGCAGAAAAAAATTAGTCTGTCTTGTACTTTAGTCACGCTGATGAAAACCGAAATCCATCAAGTGTCACGCCACAAGCGGAAGCAATGTTCTAGATTATCAATAGATTATTTCAGGCGGGAGTCCGTCTTGGTCGTCACATCCCTTATACGTACTCTTGCCGGGGGTGTCAAGTTTTTTAGCGCGGTTCGTGCGAATTCTGCAGCGATAGCCGTTTTTGTTTGATTTTTTTCGCCAACTCGGAAACTTGCGTTACCAGATTCGCCCGGTCTCCGTCGTTGTCTATGACCCAATCGGAACCAAGCCGCTTTTTTTCAGCCGGCAGTTGGGCACCACGAATCTGCTCGATCTGAGTCTCCGGCACGTCATCTCTGCGAACAACCCGCTTGTTCACCAGAGCCGGTGGCGCCTCCACGCAAACCACGAAATCAAAATCGTCCTGCCAGCCGCACTCGAACAGCAGGGGGACCTCGGCCACGACCACCCCATCAGGTCCCGCATCGACATGGGCTTGCCGCAGCACCTCTCGCACTAACGGGTGCAGGATCCGCTCCAGTTTCCTGCGCAGAGTGGTATCGGCAAACAGGGCGGTGCGCAACCGGGTCCGATCGAGACTCGCCCCCTCGGACACCACGAAGTCTCGACCGCTGGTTGCGACAAACTCGCGGTATCCCGGCTGTCCGGGCACCAGCAAATCACGGCAGATCTGGTCGGCACTGAGCAACAGCGCCGATAACTGTTCTGCCAGCAGGATCGCCACCGTGCTCTTACCGGTGCCGATGGATCCGGTAACACCAATCAGCATCGGTCCACCTGCAGCGCCTTGAGGACCCGGTCGAAGTCAGCCGGTAGCGGGGCTACGAACGACATGCTTTCTCCGCTAACGGGATGCGCAAAGGCCAGCTTCCAGGCATGCAGCATCTGCCGGGGAAAGGGCTCGTTGTTGCGGCCGCTCCCGTAGAGCCTGTCGCCGGCTACGGGGTGGCCGATGGAGGCCAGGTGCACGCGTATCTGATGCGTCCTGCCGGACTCGATCGCGATCTCACAGAGGAAGTAAGCGCCGTACCGCTGCAGCACCCGCCACCGACTGACAGCCGGGCGGCCGTCTACCGGCCTGATCGCCATTTTTTGACGATGGATCGGATGCCTCCCGATCGGCTCGGCAACCAGCCCCTCATCTCGATCGGGCGCGCCGTGTACCAGCGCCACATAAACCTTGTTCACCCGGCGTTGTTTGAAATCACGAACGAGGGCCCGTAACGCGTCGCGGGTTCGAGCCACCACGAGCAGACCCGAGGTATCCTTGTCCAGGCGATGCACGACTCCGGGGCGATCCTGATCGCCGACACCGGCAAGATCATGGTAGCGGTGGAGCAGCCCGTTGATCAGGGTTCCCTCCCGGTTACCGCTTCCCGGATGCACAACCAGGTTCGGCGGCTTATCCACCACCAGCACGGCCTCGTCTTCGTAGAGTACGGCAAATTCGATGTCCTGCGGGACAGGGGGAGAATCGACGGCAGGCCGGATGGCTAAACTGCCGGAGACGGCATCACCGGCCTTGAGCTTGTAACCGGCCTTGACCGCCGCACCATTCACCAGGACATGGCCCCTTTTGATCGCCCCAACAATGTGCGAACGGGAAACCCCTTCCTGCAGATGCGTCAGAAAATGGTCCAGGCGCAGCCCTTGGCTGGCCTCTGGGACCGTCAATAAAAGGGCAGCGGTACCGAACAACGATCGGGGGGAGTGCTCCATGTGGGCGAACAAATCGACGAGCGGCGGAAGAGCGCTTTCGAAGCAAACACTCTCAGGAGAAAATCTTTTCTATTTTCTGACTTATTTTCTCCTCCTCCACTTCTTGAGCAATCGACAACTCTTTTACCAGCAGGCTCTTTGCCGTATCAAGCATCTTCCTCTCGCCATAGGAGAGATCCTTATCGGCGCTGAGCAGAAAGAGGTCCCTCAGCACCGCGGCCACCTCGAAGATGGACCCGGTCTTGATCTTTTCCATGTACTCGCGATAACGCCGATTCCAGGTCTGCGAATCGATTTCGATGGCCCGGTCTTTGAGTATCTTGAGAACCTCAGAGGCTTCTTTTTTATTGACCACAGAACGCAGTCCCACGTGCTCACTGCTGGCGGTTGGAATCATGATCCTCATGGAGTTTCCCAAGATTTCGAGCACATAGAACGTCTGGTTAATACCGGCAACCTTCTGGCTCTCAATGGATCTTATGACCCCGACGCCATGGGCGGGATAAACAGCCATATCACCTTCAGTAAACACCGCGATCCCCCTGGACAGTTAAGAAAGAAACCACGAAAAGACCTGCTTCGGTCTTTTCTTTCGGCTTGTGAATCTGATTCATCTGACAGATACGGAGGACGGACCGTTAGCGAGTCCGACCCGATTATGGTGGAACTACCTTAGATGAACAACTATAGCATATTTTTTACCGCATAGCCTTCTTTTTCAGCCGATCATCAGGAAAGCGGAGAAAACCCCTGCGCCGGTTACTCGCCGACCAACGAAACCAGGCGGCCGAGCAATCATTTTAGCCGGTTCAACAGGGTCTGCGCTGCCGCCAGTTCGCCGCGGATCACCAAGGCGATGCCTTGTTCCACGAGCGGCAAGCGTTGGCGGATGGTTTCCAGGTCGTGCGACCCGACGGTTGACAACACGTACGCCTCCACCGGCATCTCACCGGGGGTGAGGCCGTCACCCGGCCTGCCGATGCCGATCTTCAAGCGGAGATACTCCGGCGTCCCCAGGGTTTCAGTGATGGATTTGATGCCATTGTGCCCACCAGCCCCACCGCCGGTCACCAGCTTGATGCGCCCGACCGACATATCGATATCGTCATGAATCACCAGAAGACGATCGGCCGGAATACGATAGAAGGAACAGAACGGCGCCACCGCCCGACCACTGAGATTCATGAATGTTTGCGGCTTGAGGAGAAAGACGCGACATCCGTCGATGGTGCAGCGGCAGACCTCGGCATTCCATTTAGTGGTCTGGAACCTTTTTCCGGTTCTCTGAGCCAGGTAATCGGCCACAAGGAAGCCGACATTGTGCCTGGTCGCCTCATACTTCCGGCCGGGATTTCCCAGACCGACGATGGCAAAATCTGTGTCCCTCATGCGCAATCTCCGGGCTGCAAGGCGTTAGGTATCTCCGGACCAGATCGGCTTCACCATCGGAGCGACGACTATCGGCGCCGACAGAACACCTGAGTGGTCGGGAACGCATCAGCAGGATTAACGCCCTAAAAGCAAAACATCCGGAAAGAAGCGCGTCTTTCCGGATGTTTCTTTTACCTAAAAAGGAGCCGTACGTCGCTGGTCGGCGATCAGGGAGCGCTGATGGTTACACAGACGGCATCCGCATCACTGACCAGGCTGACTCCTTCCGGCAAGGTTATCTGTCCGGCGGTTACCTTGTCGCCGATGGCCAGCGGCCGGACATCGATCTGACAACTATCAGGGATGGCAAGCGGTTTTCCTTTCAGCTGAATGGCATTGTTCTCAATGACTTGAATACCACCAAAATCAACACCCTTGGCCTTTCCGACAAACTCCAGCGGCACCGTAAACACCGCTTCCTTATCCAGGTCTATCTCCTGGAAATCAGCGTGGTACAGGGTATCGCGAACCGGATCGGCCTGAATCTCGCGGACAACCACGTGGCGTTCCGAACCATCATCTATTTTCAACGTCAGAACGGCGTTTCGTCCCTGCAGATCGACCAATTCCTGGAACAGGACCTTGGTTTCAAATTGCAGCGGCAGTGCCTCTTTGCCGCCACCGTAGGCGATCGCCGGCGTGTTCCCGGCAGCACGCAGACGCCTCATCGGCCCCTTGCCGAACGACTTTCTCACCACTGCTGACAACTCTTTCCTGATCATCTGTTCCTCCTTCGTCCGGCCGCCCTCCCCTTACGATCATGGCTTCCGGTATTGTTTAAGACATGTGGTTGCAGGCAACCGATTATCGTGAACAGGGATGGTACAGAACCCCTTTTCATCTCGCAGCAAAACAACTCGCCATTTCTGGCCCGACGCGCAACCGGTTCGCTCGAATCAACGGTTCCAGCCGTGTGCCGGCCGATCAGACGAACAGGGAGCTGACCGAGTCCTCATTGTGAATCCGGTGGATTGCCTCCGCCAGCAGCGCCGAAACGGACAACACGATGATTTTTTCACAGTGTCGCGCGTCTTCTCGTAACGGTATAGTATTGGTCACCACCAGGGACTTGATCGACGAGGCGGTGAGTCGCTCGATGGCGGGCCCGGAGAGAACCGGATGGGTGCAACAGGCATGTACTTCCTTGGCTCCGTTCTTCAGCAGGGTTTCAGCTCCATTGCACAGCGTACCGGCCGTGTCGACCATGTCATCGAGCAAGATGGCGACCTTGTTCTTCACATCGCCGATGACATGCATGGCTTCGCTATGATTGGGTCGATCCCGACGCTTGTCGATAATCGCCAGCCCGCAATTCAACCGTTTGGCAAAGGCTCTGGTACGCTCCACTCCGCCGGCATCCGGCGAGACCAGGATAAAATTCTCAAAACTCTCTCTGATGTATTTGATCAGAATCGGCGCCGCATACAGGTGGTCCACCGGGATATTGAAAAACCCTGGGATCGGACCGGCGTGAAGGTCCATGCACAACACCCGCCTGACCCCTACCACCATCAACATCTCGGCCACGACTTTGGCGGAGATGGGCACCCGCGGCGCCACCTTGCGGTCCTGCCGTGCATAGCCGTAATAGGGCAGGACGGCCGTTATGCGGCGAGCTGAGGCGCGCCGCAGAGCATCGGCCATGATGACCAACTCCATCAGATGATCGTTGACCGGGGTGCAGGTGGGTTGAATAATGAACGAGTCGGTGCCCCGGACATTTTCTTTGATCTCGACGAAAATCTCTCCGTCACTGAATTTTCTGACATCGGCATCGGAGACCGTCATCTCCAAATGCTTGGCAATTTCCTGAGCCATCGAATAATTGGCATTGCCGGAGAAAATTTTCATCACATTTCCACTCATTACATGCCGTCCTGTTTCGTTGGCGCCACCGCTTGACGGGACTGAGAAGGCTCTGGCTGGGGCGGCAGGATTCGAACCTACGAAATGCCGGGATCAAAACCCGGTGCCTTACCGCTTGGCGACGCCCCAGCAACGGTGCGGGTCAAAAACACTCGTCCGGGAAACTCAGCTGCAATACGATCGGCTACCTTTGTCAGCGACTCCTTCGGGTACAATTGCTCGGAGAACAGTCCAAACACCGTCGGCCCGCTGCCGGTCATCAGCGCTCCGGCGGCGCCTGCGCCCAGAAGCGCTCCCTTGATCGAAGCGATGACAGGATAGCGGGATATGGTGACCTGCTCCAGATCATTAAAGAGCATTTCCAGGCGGAAAAGTCCTCCATTATCCGTAAGCAAACCAGGGATTCTAGATTCTTTCTTGGTAGTTGTCAATGCGTAATTTTCAAACACGTCCCTGGTGGAAACGGCAAAACCGGGATTGACCAGCAAGACCTGATAGCCCTGCAAACTGGGCGCCGCCACGAGCTTCTCGCCGATACCCGTGGCCATCGCTGCTGCCGCTTCATGGACAAAAAATGGCACATCCGCTCCCAGGTACTGCGCCAGCACCCGCAATTCGTCTCGGGAGAACGGCTTTTCCAGCAAAGAGTTCAATCCGAGCAGAACTGCCGCCGCATCGCTGCTGCCGCCACCGAGACCGGCCGCTACCGGTACCCTCTTGGAGAGGTGCAGCTCCACCCCACTATCCTCGGTTCGACCGGCAGCCTGCAGAAAGCAGAGCGCTGCCCGAACGGCAAGATTCCTTTGGTCGACGGGCAAGTCCCGGCTCGAACAGCGACAGGTGACACCGGGAGTGCGCCCCAGAGCGAGCTCGATTCGGTCACCGAGTTCCAGCTTCTGCATGCGCGTGCACAGCTCGTGATAGCCATCCGGACGCCGACGCAAGACGCGCAGCGACAAATTGATTTTTGCCGGTGCGTTCAACACCAGAGGCACGCTCGGCGAGGACTCCTGCCGCCACGCTCGCGGTCCGGAAGAGACGACTGTCGCCCCGTCTCCCGGCACTCTATTGCTCCCGCTTTTTCCTGACGGCGTTGACAAAGCGCAATTTGA
>JAUVWB010000182.1 GCA_030604345.1 Desulfofustis sp.
CTTTGGTTGAAAAGGGCTTTTGGCTAAATTGAATGCCTTCATCGACCACGCGCCCCGGTGCGCGATGATGTCAGCGGTGTAACCGGACATAAATAAGCATTTGATCCCCGGACAATGAATTCTTAATTGGTCGGCCAATTTACGACCGTTCATCTCGGGCATGACAACATCAGTGATAAGTAAACACCAGAGATGAAGACATCGAAGACGGGAATGAAGATTGCGACGACCGATAGTATGAGTGATGCTATTCCGAATGCTTGAACCAGCACGGCCCCCCCTTCGTCCCGATGGCGCTGCAGCAACAATCTGTCAGTATACAGATTGAGGAATTAGCACATTTCGAATCGTTTTCCAATCCGCTTATTCACTGTTTTGGTAAATAATCCATGGGGTTGATTCTTTTTCTTAGGTAGGATAGGGGCGGTAACACGAAGACGTGTCGGAGCACTGGAAAATAAAGGATGTTTCGCAGGGGTTGGGGTGTGATGAGGAAAGGTTAAAAACAAAAACCGGCAAGCAGCTGTGCTGCCGACCGGTTGAAATGCATGTTTGGTGACCCCAAGGGGACTCGAACCCCTGTTCCCGGCGTGAGAGGCCGGTGTCCTAGGCCACTAGACGATGGGGCCATGTGGCGAGATCGAATCATTTACCGAAATGGCCGGGGAATGTCAAGCGATAGTTCCCGGTCGGTTGTTTTTCCTCAGCGGCCGAATCGTTGGGTGATTTCTTTGGTACGGGCTGCCAGATCGTTGGTCAGAAATTCGGCGGCGCAGCGCCAGCGCCAGTTGCCTTCGGGGACGCCGGGGGTGTTCATGCGGCAGTCCGAACCGAAACCGAGCAGATCCTGCAGCGGTGTGACGGCCAGGGCCGCAATCGAGGAGAGGGCGAGGTAGAGCAGGTCCTCGTGGATCGGGCTGTGGTCGTGCATCTCCCGGTTGGCGAAGCGCTTGATGCGCTGCCGGTCGAGTTCGGATAGGCGTTCGGAGAGGAACCAGCCGAGGGTGGTGTCGTTGTCGTGGGTACCGGTGTAGACGACGCAGCGGGGCGAGGTGAAATTGTAGGGGAGAAACGGGTTGGCCGGGTTGCCGTCGAAGGCGAATTGCAGCACCTTCATACCGGGCAGATCCAGACTGTCGCGCAGGGCTATGACTTCCGGGGAGATGTCGCCCAGGTCTTCGGCGATGATGTCCAGTGGCCCGAGGCGGTCTTGTACGGCGTGGAAGAAGGGGGCGCCGGGGCCGGGTTCCCAGGTTCCGTTGAGGGCCGTCTCTTCGTCGGCCGGTACCGCCCAGTAGGATTCGAAGGCGCGGAAATGGTCGATGCGGACCACATCCACCAGGTCGAAGACGCACCTGAGGCGGGAGACCCACCAGTCGATGAGGTGTTTTTGCACGTCGCGATCATTGCTGTGCCAGCGATAGAGCGGATTGCCCCAGCGCTGTCCGGTGGCGCTGAAGTAGTCGGGCGGCACGCCGGCAACGCGCAACGGCTGCAGGGTTTTGGGGTGTAATTCGAAGAGATCGGTATGGGCCCAGACGTCGGCGCTGTCGAGGCCGATATAGATCGGGATGTCGCCAATCAGGCGGATCGTGCGTTGCGCCGCTTCTTTTCTCAGGCGGGACCACTGGGCCAGAAACAAGCGCTGCTCGAACAGGTAGTACTCGATACGGCTGCGATAGGCGGCCCGGGCCTTGGCGAGCGCTTTTGGGTCCCGCCGGGCCAGACCCCTGGGCCAGGAAAACCAGGGAGCGTTGCGGTGGTCCTCCTTGATTGCCATGAACAGGGCGAAGTCTTGCATCCACGGCTCCGGTTCCGGTTGGTCGGCGAACAGGTCGGCGTGCCTGCTGCTGCGGGAGAATCGGTGAAAGGCCTGGTCCAACAGCTGTGTTTTGAAGCGGGCCACCCGCTGATAGTCGACCTGGTAGGGGGAAAAGTCGCCACCGGCGGCCAACTCCGCCGTGGTGATCAGTCCTTGTTCATGAAGCAGCTGCGGTGCCAGCAGCAGCGGCGAACCGGCACGGGCCGAGGTGCTCATGTACGGTGAATTGTCAAACACCGGGTTGGTCGGGCAGGTCGGCAGGATCTGCCAGTAGCGTTGACCGGCGGCAACTAAAAAATCGAGAAACGCCAGCGCGGCCGGGCCGATGTCGCCGATGCCGAACGGACCCGGCAAGGAGGTCAGGTGGGCGAGAATGCCGCTGGCCCGTTCGTCGTGGAGAAAGGTGCTGGCGGCTGGAACGGGGGGGCGCGTGGACATGATCAGACTCCCAAATGCGGCTGTGCCGGGATGTGCAAAGAAACGGAAAAAATAATACCGGTTGTCTTGTTTCTGCCGTTTTCGATGCTATAATGTTCTGACAGGATACAAGTGACCAGTCGACGGGGCAAGCGCTACCTTCAGTTCGCCGTGCTGCACGGGACAGGTCAGGCACGGGATAGCAAGGTATTGCGTTTTGCTTCTAACGATGTATATTACGCTGTTTGTGTCAGCATTAAAAAAAATATGCAGGCGGCACCACGCCGCTTGCATATTTTTTATTTCATAGTGTTGTAACATATCTTTCAGACTGCCATATAACGTGCTGCGAAATTTTCTTGTGGTGCGGTTCCATGCGCGATTTGTCATTCAAACCGAGTAATGGAGATAATTCACCGGTGCTTTCCGAACTCAAAGAAAACCTGCTCAAGGCTGGAAAAACAGAAGGGTGCATCAGTTTTGACGATCTCAACGACCTGCTGCCGGAGGATATAAAGGATCCGCGCGATATCGAAAAGATTTTTAATTTTCTCGGGGACCACAACATAGAGATCGTCACCGAGGAGAAATCAGGCGAGAAGCGTACGCTGTCCGGGGAGATCTGGGAAAAGAAGGACGACGACGGCGGCGACGACTTGCAGGACGACGAGCCCATGCTTGGGTTGTCCGAAGACGACGAGCACGACGCCGAAGAGACCACCACCACCTACCTCCGGGAGATGGGGCGGTTCGACCTGCTCACCCCGGAAGAGGAAGCCAAATACAGCAAGACCATTCGTCAGGGATTCGAGTCGATCATCAAGGCGATCCGGGAAGATGCCTCCGGCACCCGGGAGATTGCCCTGCTGTGCGAGCGCATCGATCTCTGGGAGAAACGCGATCCGACTCTGAAGCCGAAGAAACAGCAACTCAATTTCATGCGCTACAACGTCACCAGCGCGGCCAAGAAATACCCGGAGATTCGGGAGCTGTTCGAACTGCAGGCGAAAATGGAGGCCTACAGCCGTTCCATCGAGGTGGCCAAGGACACCATGATCCGGGCCAACCTGCGGCTGGTGGTTTCCATCGCCAAACGGTACATGCACCAGGGACTGACCCTGGCCGACCTGATCCAGGAGGGCAACCTCGGCCTGATGCGGGCGGTCTTCCGGTTCGACTATACCAAAGGCAACAAATTTTCCACTTACGCCAGCTGGTGGATTCGCCAGGCGATCACCCGGGCCATTCTCGACAAGACCCGCACCATCCGGTTGCCGGTGCATTTTCTCGAGTTGCGCAGCCAGTTTTTCAAGGCCTTTTACGCGCTGTACAAGGAACTGGGACGGGAGCCGACACCGTTGGAGATCTCCAAGGCGACCAATCTGCCGATGGACAAGATCCTCTCCATCCTCGAGGCCTCGCGGGAGCCGATCTCGTTGGAGACGCCGGTGGGTGACGACGACTCGACGCTTGGTGATTTCCTGGAGAACCAGGAATCACAATCCCCTTACGAGGCGGTGCAGACCAGGGAGTTGGCGGGTCGTGTCAAAGAGATCCTGTCGACCCTGTCGGAACGAGAAGAAAAAATCATCCGGTTGCGCTTCGGCATCGGCGAAAAGGCCGAATACACCCTCGAGGAGATCGGCAAACGGTTCAACGTCTCCCGCGAGCGGATCAGACAGATCGAAAAAAAGGCGCTCAATCGTCTCCGCCATTCCAGCCGGCGGGAGAAGCTGAAATACTTCATCGACTGAGCGGAAATTCCCGACAACTCATGGTCAAGCCGGTTCCCGGTAACCGGCTTTTTTTGTTATGGACAAGCGACTCGAGCAAGCCGGCCTGACCGGAATCCACGAAAAGGTCCGGGCCGGCGAGCGGCTCGATGGCGACGATGCCGTGCGGCTCTATCGCTGCCCGGACATCCTGGCCGTTGGGTATCTGGCCAATCTGGTGCGGGAGCGAATCAACGGCGATCGCGCCTATTTCATTTACAACCAGCATATCAACTACTCCAACATCTGCACCAATCTCTGCTCGTTCTGTGCCTTTGGCCGGAAGAAGGGAGACGCGCTCGCCTACGAGATGAGTGTCGACGAGGTCCGGGAAAAAGTGCGGGCCCGGCTCGACGAGCCGATTGTCGAGATCCACATGGTCGGCGGCATCCATCCGGATAAGCCGTTCGACTATTATCTGGACCTGTTGGGCGCCATCAAGGAGGTTCGGCCCGAGGTTCACATCCAGGCCTTCACCTGCGTGGAGATCGCTCACCTGGCAGCGTTGCACGGCTCGACTCCGGAAGAGACCCTGAACGTATTGCGCCAGGCCGGACTGGGCTCGC
>JAUVWB010000356.1 GCA_030604345.1 Desulfofustis sp.
CCAACACTTCGGCAAAGCGATCCAACTGCTCATCGCTGTCGATCTGATCGGTGTCCAGTTGATCGAATCGGCAGTTGCACCGACTGAGCTGGCCTTCGCACCAGGGGCACAATTCCACCGGACAGCCGAACACGTGAAGTTCTCCCGGGGCCGCTCCGCAGGCGACGCAGCTGGCAGGCCCGGCATCGCTGTCTGGCCCGTTTGCCAGTTCTTCGAGATCGGCGAAGGAAGGGAACCGCGAGCGAAAGTCGGCGTCGCTGCGCCAGCCAAACGATGCAAGCACCTCCCCATCTTCGATACCTCGGTCGAAATCACCCAGTAACACGGCCTCGCCGGCTGAACAGAGATACAGGTAACGGTGTTTGGTGGTGGCCAAGGCAACCAGCGCCAGCTGATCATGGCGAGCCGCCAGCCGCACGTCGGTGGCCATCTCTTCCCGCCCTTCCGGCAAAAAGGTGTAATAATGACGCAACACGCCGATTGCCAGCCGATCTCTGGAGAACCGCTCCACCACCGCCAACGCTCTGGTCAACTCCTCTGCCGATACCGTGAAACGGACCAATTCCTGCATGCTCAGTCGATCAAGCCCTTCTCGTAACCCAGCCATACGAACTCTTCCCGACGACCGGTTGCGGTCGCTCTGACGTTTCCTGTTTTCCGCCGGCACGGAGGACACTTGAAGACTCCCGCCTCGGCAAAAGAAAATTGATAATTCCACCTGTTCCGACTATAGTAGGGATGCTTCGCTTCTTTCAATACTGTTTTTCCCGACAAGGTGGCCAGCCGGCCGCCTCGGCTCCGGACCAAGACAACGACAGCGCCTGCTGCGGTTCTTGGACGACCTGGCTGATCATCCCGTTTCAGGTTGTACGCTTCGTTATTCTTCCGCATGTCGACGAATATCGGACCCGACCAGGCCCGACCAGCCGGATAGTCATCCATCACGATCTTTCAAGGAGACTGCCATGTCCGACCCAAAAGCTCTTATGACCGTTGACGGTAACACCTACGAATTGCCGATCATCGAAAGCACCACCGGTGAGAAAGCCATCGACATCAGGGGGCTGCTGCGCGACACCGGTTATATCACCCTGGACAGCGGCTACATGAATACCGGTTCCTGCGAATCCACCATCACCTATCTGGACGGCGAGCAGGGGATATTGCGCTATCGCGGCTATGACATTGTCGATCTTGCCGAAAACTGCCTGTTTGTTGAAGTGGCCTACTTGTTGCTTACCGGGGAATTACCCACCTACGATGAACTGGAGAAATTCAAGTTTGACATGGGCAAGTATGCCTTGATCCATGAGGATATGATTCATTTTTTCGATCATTTTCCACCCCACGCCTCGCCCATGTCGATCCTCTCCACCATGGTCGGCAGTCTGCACGATTTTTATCCGGAAATGGATCTGGATGAAGACCCCTACGGCGGCATCACCACCACCACGGCCCGCCTGCTCTCAAAGATCAGGACCATTGCCGCCTTCTCCTAGAAGAAAAACATGGGTCACCCGCTCGTCTACCCCCGAGCCAACCTGAGCTATTGCGCCAATTTCCTCAACATGATGTTCGATCGACCGAACATGCCGTACAAGATCGAGCCGGTACTCGTTGCGGCGCTCAACAAGCTGCTCATCCTCCATGCCGACCACGAACAGAATTGTTCCACGTCAACGGTGCGGCTGGTAGGCAGCGCCGGGGTCCGTCTCTACCCCTCCATCTCGGCCGGCATCAGCGCCCTCTGGGGACCGCTGCACGGCGGCGCCAACGTGGCGGTCATCCGCATGCTGGAGCGAATTCTCGCCGACAACCGAAGCTATGACAAATATATCGCCTTGGCCAAAGACCCGGACAGCCCGTTTCGTCTGTCCGGCTTCGGTCATCGGGTCTACCGGACCTACGATCCGAGAGCCGCCATCATCAAGCAGGTCTGCCACGACGTTCTCGCCTCCCTGGATATCACGGATCCGTTGCTGGAGGTGGCCATGGAACTGGAGGAACGGGTGGCCAACGACGAATATTTCCAATCCCGTAACCTCTACCCCAACGTCGACTTCTACTCCGGTATCATCTACCGGGCCATGGGCATCCCCACCAATATGTTCACCGTGATGTTCGCACTGGGCCGGCTGCCCGGCTGGATCGCCCACTGGCAGGAGATGAATTCGGACAAGGAGAGCAGCAGGATAGGACGACCACGCCAGGTCTATCAGGGTATCGTCCATCGCCCGTTCGTGCCGCTCGAGGCCCGCAGCTGAAGGATAAGATCGGCCAACGGCGCTTGGACCGCCTCCTCGCGGCGGCTACTTGGCGAGGCTTCGCCCCTCGCCCATGTTGACCACCAACGGCACGTCCAGGCTCAGGGCCTGTTCCATGCAGGTGCGGATATCGCCTTTGATGGCGGCGCAGAACGATTCATCCACCTCGAAAACCAGTTCGTCATGAATCTGCAGCAGCATTCGGCACTGGGAATCCCGATCGCGTAACAGCTCGTTGACCCGGAGCATAGCCAGTTTGATGATATCCGCCGCGGTCCCCTGGATCGGTGTATTGATCGCGGCCCGTTCGGCAAATTCTCGGC
>JAUVWB010000262.1 GCA_030604345.1 Desulfofustis sp.
CCGGCACTTGGGAGAATAAAGAACAACAGCGGCTTGAACCCCAGGACGTCGTAACCGAGGATCGCCCCCGACCCGAGCAGTTCCCGGACGAACCCGATGGTCACCATACCGAGCAAAAAGCCGAGCCCCATACCAAGCCCGTCCCAGAAGGAGGAGGATACCGGCTCCTTGCAGGCAAACATCTCCAAACGCATGGTAATGATAGCAAAGGCCACGATGATCTTGACGAAGATACCCATCTTCGCATAGGCGACCGGGAAAAAGGCAGCCAGCGTCAAGTCGATCACGGTAACCCAGGTGGCGATGGTCAAGGTATAGGTTGGAATCCGGATTCGCGGATGGATGAAGTCTTTGATCAAAGAGATGGTAACACTTGAAAAAACCTGCACAAACAATACCGCGAGACCAAGCATGATGCCGTTCATCACCGTAGTCGAGATACCCACGGCTGGACACATCGAAAGAGCCAGTTTAAAAATTGGGTTCTCTTTGAGGATCCCGTTGGCGACAAGCTGGAAATGGGACTTATCGTTCGACACGTTGTCTTCCTCTCTTTACTATTAGAAGGGAACCGCAATCTGCTGTTCAGCAAGCACCTTGTCGAGCAGATCCTGGCGATACCCGAACTTCTTCGTCATCCCCTTGACTCCGGAACTGACGGCATCAGACGAGATGGTGGCGCCGGTCAGGGCATAAATATCCTGATCACGGTACTGCCGCATAAGATCTATCGCCGCAGCCTCATCCATTCTCCCCTCGAGTGCCTCCACGTAGTTTTCAGGCATCGGCTCTTTTACCACCTTGAGCCCTTTAATCTTCTCGAACGGTTTGTATTTGAACTGATTTTTGAAATAATCCTGCTCGATTTCAGCTCCGAGGCCTGGATCTTCCTCGTGTTCCATGATTTCCAGACCGATTACCGAATACTCCGGATCAAGGGCCAGAATAATGGCAATATGGGTCTTGAACCCGGGGAATTTTCCGGAAAGCAGATACGCTTTGCGCTTGCCGTGATCGGTAACGACGATGGTCTGATCGGTAAAGCGGATGGCCTTGTCTTGGCCAAGTCCGGTCTGAATCGCCAGATCCCGCTCGCCTTGCTCGCGTACCGCCGCTTCACTCAGCGATACCGGCGTATTATCGACAAATTCACCGTCCAAGTTGAGCCTGACGAAACTAAAACCGCCATCCTCTTCGTGGGACCCGACCGGCACCAGGTAACCGATGGATTGTCCTGAACCGTCGGTTACCACATAGCGATAAATCTCATGCAGGCCCATGCTTTCAGGAATTTCGGCGTTTCCGGAATAACCGAGCAGCGAGTAGACCACCCGTTGTTCACGGGCGTGCTCGTTTGCCTTTTTGGCCTTGTTGGTGAAGACGAAGGTCATCCCCATGATCAGCCCGGCAATCAGGCACGAAACGGTCAAACGAAAGATGATGGTGAGGATATTGCTCATTTCTCACCTCCTGCCGGCAGGGCGAATCGTTTCGGTTTAAACCAGCCGTCGAGCACGGGACTCATCGGATTCATGAGCAAGATGGCATAACAAATTCCTTCCGGATAGCCGCCCTTGAGCCGAATCAGCACCGTCAAGGCACCGATCCCGGCGCCGAAGGCCACTTGTGCGGCCCGAGTGGTCGGCGAAGTGACATAGTCGGTGGCCATGAAAAAGGCCCCGAGCAGGGCGCCACCGGTCAACACGGCCAACAGCGGGTCTCCGGCAAACAACGTCTCACCGCCGAAAATCCAGGTCAGCAGGGCAATGGTACCCAGCAGTGAGACCGGTATATGCCAGGTAATATAGCGGCGATACATCAGGTACAGGCCACCAAGAACGATCAACAGCCCCGAGGTCTCGCCGATGCAGCCGGGTCGCCACCCGAGAAAAAATGACCCATAGACATCGCCCGGGTTGCCGAACATCTCCCGAAAGGCCGCCATGCCCTGCTCTTTCATAACCGCCAGCGGTGTTGCTGTGGATACGGCATCCACGCCGGAGGCGAAATAGGAGAAAATCGCCCCGTCGGTCAGCGGTGGCAGCCAAGCCGAAGTCATCGCCACCGGAAAGGTGGCGAGCAGAAAGGCTCGCCCGAGCAAGGCCGGATTGAAGATATTGTAGCCAATACCACCCAGCAGATGCTTGCCGATGAAGATTGCCATCACGGCCCCCAACACGGGGATCAGAGACGATACACCAGGGGGAATGACGAACGCCATCAGCATGCCGGTCAAAGCGGCGCTGCCGTCGCTGACCGTGACCGGCTTGCCGAGCGCCTTCTGGCAGATGGCCTCAACAGCCATACAGCTGATCACCGAAACGGCGGTAATCAACAATACCTGGATGCCGAAAATGAAGATCGACAAAACAAGCGGTGGCACCAGACACGCCACCACGGTCCACATAATCTTCTGAACCGACTCGGGACTGCGGACATGGGGAGAAACCGAAACATGCCACATAGCCGCGACCGCCGGCGCCTGGTCTTTTGTTACTTTCGGTTCGATGGCCATACTCCTTGCTACCTGGGTTGATAAAAGCCCTGCCGACCGTGTTATGAACGTTTGGCCTTCATCTTGGCCAGCCGGACAAACTGTACAAGCGGCCGCTTCGCCGGGCAAACATAGGCGCAGCTACCGCATTCAAAACACTCGAAGACGCCGAATGGCTCGGTTTTTTCCGCCAGACCAGCCTCCACATAGATGCCTATTTCTTTCGGCTCAAGCCCCATTGGACACGCTTCGAGACACCAGCCGCAGCGGATGCATGCGGACATCGGCCGGATATCAATTTCAGCCTCGGTGAGAAACAGCACCGAGGAGGTGGTCTTGGTCACCGGCACATCCAGAGTGGATATGGCGAACCCCATCATCGGGCCCCCCAGCACAACCTTGGCGAGATCCCCGGTCGTTCCGCCGCAATAGTCGGCAATATCGGAAACCCTGGTGCCGATCTTGACCAGAAGATTAGCCGGCCTTCTGATCCCCCGGCCAGAGATGGTAACCACCTTTTCCAGCAGCGGTTTGTTCAGGGCTACAGCCTCATATACCGCCCGCGCGGTCGATACATTTTGCACTACAACGCCGACAGCCGACGGCAGCGCCATGGCCGGCACTCTGCGACCGGTAATTGCCTGAATCAATTGTTTTTCCGATCCTTGCGGGTACTTGACCTGCAACACCACCACCGCCACCTGACAGCCACCGCCGCCGACAGCCCGCGCGGCCTCAGTCATGGCCTTGATGGCTTCCGGCTTGTTGTTCTCGATACCGATGTAACAGGTGTCAACCGCGAGAATTTTGGCCAGGATGTGGGCCCCGGTAACGATCTGCTCGGCCTTTTCCACCATGCTTCGATGATCGGCCGTGATGTAAGGTTCACATTCGGCTCCTTTCAACAGCAGCGTATCTATCGGCGTATC
>JAUVWB010000340.1 GCA_030604345.1 Desulfofustis sp.
CCAGTTCCGGCCCCAATAGGCAGTCAGCCTCGACATTGACCATGACCACATGTTTGCCGTGCTCCATGGCCTGCACCGCATGCCTGGTCCCCGCCTCCGGATTACCGGTGATCTCCATGATAACCTGGCAATCGGCTGCCAATAAAGCGGCAGCATCACTGGTGACGCCTATCTTGCCCAGGCGTGCGACATCGTTGATGGCACCGGTTGTATCGGCCTGTATCGCCAGGTCCGGATCCCATCCGGTCTTAGCCAGGGCCTGCATCGTCTTGCCCGGGTCGAGGTCGGCGATGCCGACAATCTGCAGGCCGGGAGTCAGTCTCGCCTGTGAGAGAAACATGGAACTGAATTTGCCGGCCCCGATTACGCCGACCCTGATCGGATCATGCTCCTCGGCCCGTTTCTGCAGCATCGCATACAGGCTCATCGGTATCTCTCCTATCTCAACCGTGGTCAGCTTCGCGGACGTCCACCAAGTGAACGGCTCCCGCTACCGGTTGTGAGCCGACCCGGCGTGGATTCTCTCACTTTTTTTCGCCACCGAAAACAGTTTTCAGCCAGGTCCAGAACCGTTCCCACCAGCTTTTGTGACGATGCTTCTCACTAATTTCCTGGCGGCGCCGTTCCGTTGCCAAGATCTCTTCCGGGCTGAAATCCTTTCGGAAAAAGTTTTCGGCAATCTCAGCCTCGAGCATGCCCAGTTCGTCACCGCCGAATTCGACGACACGGACGTCTATTTCTTGCCAGCCCAGATTCCGGCAGGCGCAGAGTCGACGATATCCGGCAACCAGATTGTCGCTTTCGTCAATCAGGATCGGGTTGATCAACCCAACCTTGGCGATCGATACCTGCAGCGGTTCAAGATTGCCAATCTCTTTTCTGATGCGTATCTCCTCATTCACCTGAATTCGTTCGATAGGAATCTTCATCTTCCCTCCTCTACTGCCAAAAATCCGGTCAGTTTTTATTCGATTCCAGCCAGATGGAAACGAATCTCAGGATCAGTTTAGTACATCGACCGCGAGCCGGCAAGCGCTATCGCCCCCGTTGAACAACCCGTCATATCGCCTGAAAAGCGCTGTTTTAACGAGACATGAGATGCGCCACCGCCTGTTCCAAACCGTCCAAAGACAATTCAAACATGGGGAAAATGGAACGAACCATGCCGATGCTGCGGGTCAGGTGCCAGTGCGCTGCCGGAACCGGGTTGAGCCAAGCATGGTGGGAAAACAGATCCGTCAGCAGCCGTAATTGCTCGATACTCGGTCTGCCGCTTTTTTGGAATGCGTAAATCGAGCCGTCCGGCACCATCAGTTCGTAAGGGGCCATGCTGGCATCACCGACCACGATCAAGCGTGTCTCCGCACCAAACTCGCTCAAGCGCTCCACGTGGACCGGGCGACGATGCCGGCCCGCGTCCTCCCAGAGTAGATCGTACACGGTATTGTGGAAATAGTAGATGGCAAGCTCCTTGAACTGAGAGCGAGCATACGAAAACAATAGCTGAACCAGATCCACATACGGATCCATCGACCAGCCGCCGTTATCGATCAGCAACACGACTTTGAGCCGATCGACACTGCTGCGATCAAAGACGATCTCGATCTCTCCGCCGTTTTTCATGGTTTGGCGGATGCTCGCGTCCACGTTCAATCGGTCACGAACCCCGCGCGGCACCAGATGGCGGAGCTTTTTCAGGGCATCACCGACCCCGGCCATACCAAGCGGACGATCGTGGGCATACTCGCGGTAGCGCCGTTCCGCCGCCACCTGGACCGCCGATTTATGTCTCGATGCACCCCCCACCCGCATACCGCCCGGATGGTATCCGGAATGCCCGACCGGCGAGGTACCGCCGGTGCCGATCCATTTCGACCCGCCGTCGTGTCGGCCATCTTGTTCTCGCACACGCCGGCGGAAATAGTCGAGTAATTCATCAAGGGAGCGGTTCTGCAGGTCCCGCTCGTCGACACCTAACTTCATCGCCAGCGACTTCGGATCGCGCAGCCACTCGTCGAGCATAGCCTGCGCCCAGAACAACTCGTCTTGCTCTCCCGGCTCAGGCAGATCACCGGCAGCGAAGAGATGGCCGAAAACCCGATCGTAGCTATCGAAATACCGTTCGTCTTTGATCAGAATCGTTCGGGCCGCCACATAGAGGTCGTCCACGGAAGCGACCAATCCCTCGCTCAGGGCCCGCTGCAACCGCAGAAACGAGGTTGGACTGACCGGTACGCCGCGGGAACGAAGGAGATAAAAAAAGGCGATGAACATCGCTCATCTCGTGTGCTTTTCTGAAATCCGGGGATTAACGATCATCTGCCCCATGCACCAGAGCCTGCAGTGCCAGCACGTAACCATATCCGCCAAAACCGCTGATCTGCCCAATACAAACCGGGGCGATCACCGATGTGTGACGAAACGGCTCGCGTTGGTAAATGTTGGAAATGTGGACCTCGGCCGTCGGTATCTTGACGGCGGCGATCGCATCCCGCACCGCTATGGAATAGTGGGTATAGGCGCCTGCGTTGATAACGATGCCGGCCACTCTTCCGAGACAATTTTGAATATAAGTGACCAGATCACCTTCGCTGTTGGATTGATAGAACTCGACATCAACACCCAGGTTTCGGGCTGCGGAGGCACCGTCCGCGTTGATGTCCTCCATGGTCTGCCCTCCATCGATCCCCACCTCACGCTTGCCGAGCAGGTTCAAGTTC
>JAUVWB010000355.1 GCA_030604345.1 Desulfofustis sp.
CATCCCCCTTGACGTGGTAGCCGCCGGTTTTACGGGAACCAAGGTGAATGATCTTCCGGGAATCTTTCAGCTGCTTGAGCCAGCGCTCAAGGGTTTTGGGCGGCGTACCAAGCACTTTTGTCATCTCTGGAATGTTTGTTCCCGGGTGTTCCTGGATATACGCGAGGAGAGATTTTATTCCCTCATTTATTCCCTCATGTATTCCCTCATTTATTCCCTCAGACCCTGTTTCCTGACTTACACCGCCATTTACACCCTCACTTACACCGCCACCCTGTTGGAATTTCACCAATACGCCGCCACCAATCTCTTCGATGCCGAAGGCGATTTCGGGATATGCCTCAAGTTCCTTGCGAATGCGGATGAAGCCGCTGCCGTACTTTTCGATATTGGCGGTCAGATAGAAGGCTTCGGCGATGAGCTTGTTGCGGGTACGGGACTGGTAGCAGTCGGTTTGCAGGTCGGCGATGGTCAAGCCGCCGTAGAGGGTGCCGGGGCTGAAAATGGTGATCCGATCATCGAAGATCTTGATCTGGATATCGGATGAATTGCCGTAGTCGCGGTGCACGACGGCATTGAGCAGCGCCTCGCGCAGGGCCGGCAGCGGATAAGCGAAGCGCTCCGTGCGCTGCAGACTGCCGTAGAAAGAGAATGCCACGCTGATGTGCGAGACGATAAATTTCATCGCCTGCTCGACCGCTTCGAAGAGGGTGTCGGTGATCTGCCGGTCATCGATGATCATGGTCGGGGTTTTGAACCGGCCGATGTGGATGTGATGGCGCAGGGGGGACTCAGCAAAAAGCAGCAGCGCTCCCCAGGTCGGCCGGTTATTGGCGACGAATTTCAACTTTTCCAGGGCGAGCAACGGAGAGTTGTCGAGGTTAAACCGTCCTGAGCGGTTGACCTTGTCGATAAAGGTGTCGATCTTCGCCAGCGAGAGATCGTCCAGACTGGCCTTGGGCGCCTCGTAGGCATCCCAGGAGAGCTGCAGCGACTGCAAATAAAGATCGGTGATCTCCGATAGCGAAAGCTGGTGATTGGCCGAGTTGATCCGCTTGAAATACTTGCCCTTGGTATTGACCGGTTTGACCGGATACTCCCCCACGGTAATGGCAACGATGGTTTTCCCCTCCACAGAAAGAGCTTCGATATCGGGAATGACCATGGGACTGGTCGCCGACTTGATCTGTCCCAACCAGTCGTTGAGCGTCTCCTTGCCGATGGTCACACCACGCACACTGCCGTCGTCGGCGACGCCGATCAGAACAGTCCCGCCGCGCGTATTGGCAAAGGCGACCACCGTCTCGACGGTTTCCCGGTCGAAGGAGACCTTGAGTTCAAGGGTGGCGCTTTCGCCCTTGGCCAGCAGGGCGGGAATTTTCTCAGGAATGACCATAAATCACCGACGTCCAAGTTGCTTTGCGGCTTCGCGAGCGTGCGGTTCATCCGTAGTGGTAACGAAGCTGGGCGATGCGTACACCCTCATCCGTCACCTTGTAAACGATCCGATGCTCGGAGGTGATGCGTCGGGACCAGTAGCCCTGCAGGGCATGTTTAAGTGGCTCAGGTTTGCCGAGGCCGGCGTAGGGTGTTCTTTGTATTTCCCTGATCAATTCATTGATCCGCCGGAGAATCTTCTTGTCCGCCTGCTGCCAATAGAGGTAATCCTCCCAAGCCTCGTCGGAAAAAATCAAGGTCATTGGTCGGACAGCTCTTTTTCGCTTCCCCGGCCCTGCTCAAGCTGCTGAATCGCATCCAGCAGGCGCCTGGTATTCCTAGGGCTGCGCAGCAGGTAGGCAGTCTCTTCCAACGCCTGGTAGTCCTCCATGGACATCATGACCACGGCCGATTCGCTTTGGCGGGTGATGATGATCGGCTCGTGCGCCTCCCGAACCTCGTCCATGATTCTGGCCAGATTCTGCCTGGCCGTCGTGTAGTTGACAGCTTTCATTGTTTAATACCTCCATGTACGGGATACTGTACAGGGTGAGGAGGGGGAAGTCAATTGCCGCAGGCGGCGGAGGGCAGCCAGGTGCTCGTCCCCCTCCTTATTTTTGCCACGGACACACGGACAGATTCGGACAGAATGGTGTTTCTTTACCCCCAGAAAGCCATGGCTTGCCTTTTTGTCTTATGCCCACGTCCGCCTTTGTCTGTGTGCGTCCGTGGCTAATTGCCTGAGCCCATGAACTTCTCCGCTGTCGCCGGCCGATTCAATGCTCACTCAAGCCCCATGATTTCCATCAGCTCGCGGTTGATCTTGTGCACGTCAAAGCGCTCTTCGGCCATTTGCCGACTGCGCTGCCCCATGCGCTGCCACTCTTCGCGATGCTCGATGAACCAGATCATGCGTTCGGCCAAAGCTTCTGCATCGGCCTTGGGCACCAGCCAGCCATTCTCACCGGGGATAACCGTCTCACGGCAGCCGGGCACATCGGTGGTCAGAATCGGCCGGCCCATGGCCATGGCTTCCATTATGGTACGGGGCATGCCTTCATGGTAGGAGGGGAGGACATAAATGTGACAGTTCGAAATATACGGCCGCACATCGTCAGTTGGCCCCAAATAATCAACGCCGAATTCAGCGGCC
>JAUVWB010000162.1 GCA_030604345.1 Desulfofustis sp.
CATCATCCACCAGCATGATATGTTCGTCACCGCCCGACAAAGACGCTGTTTCCGGCTCCGCCTCCTGAGCCGGTCGCCGCGTAAACGGCAGAAAGACATGGAAAACGGAGCCGCTCCCTTCCTCACTCTCCACCGTCACCGCACCCCCATATTCACTGACAATCCCGAAAACAATGGACAACCCCATGCCGGTGCCCTTGTTCTCTTCCTTGGTGGTGAAAAACGGATCGAAGATCTTGTCCACAAGCGCTTTGTTGATACCGTGACCGGTGTCGCTCACCAGCAGCTCCAGGTATTGCTCCCCGGATCGCTCGGCCTGACGCCGCAGCCGCTCCGGCACGGTCGCCGCCGGGCGCAACACGACGCCCAGGATGCCGCCCCGCTCTTCCATGGCGTGAAAGGCGTTGGTACAGAGGTTCATCAAAACCTGGTGGAATTGGCTGGGATCGATATCGACGAGACCGCACGCGGGGTCGATCGACTGTTTTATGGTAATGGTCGCCGGTAGGGTCGAACGCAGCAACTTGACCACTTCCTTGACGATGGTCTGCGGCTGCAAGGCCACCCGCTCTGGTTTGGCTTGACGACTGAAAGCAAGGATCTGGCCGATCAGGTCCCGGGCCCGATGGCCGGCCTGCAGCACTTTCTGCAGATTGCGCCCCTGCACCGAGTCGGCCGGGAGGTCTTCGGCAACCAAGTCGGTGAAACCGATCATCGCTCCCAAGATATTGTTGAAGTCATGGGCAATCCCACCGGCCAGGGTGCCGATAGCTTCCAGTTTTTGGGCCTGCCTAAGCTGCTGTTGCAAGGAGGCAGCCTGCTCTTCGGCGGTTTTGCGCTCGGAGATGTCGGCGATGGTCCCGACCATGCGACTGGCCTGTCCCGCCTCGTCCTTTTCTACCACCCGCCCACGGCCGAGGACCCAGATATATTTTCCGTCGGTGACCTGCAAACGAAACTCGTGAGTAAATGCGCCCCACCGCCGCACTGCTTCCTGTTGTTTGGCAACTAACGCGGCCTGGTCATCCGGATGCACCAGGCTTCGCCAGCTCTCCATGCGCGCCGGCAAAGTGTCTGGTGCATAACCAAGCATGGTACCACAGTGGGAACTCCAGACAACGGTGTCATCCGGGATCCGCCAATCCCAGAAACCGTCCTCGAACGCCTCCAGGACCAGGTGCAGCAGCCTTTCGTTGTGTCGAACCTGCTCACCGCGGCGCTGCTCACTGAGCCTGGCCAGCCCCAACCGTCCGAGTTTCGTGGCCAGGGCGGTAAGCAGAGCGACGGCCCGGGCGTGAACCTCCGGCGTAACCACCGGGACCCTATCGACCGCAGCCAAGTAAGCGTCTTCGACAAAACCGTAGCGATGTGCCTGCTCCCGAAACCAGCGACGGTTTTCCGAGCCGGGGACCTCATGGAAGAACTGGCCGGCCCATACATAGGCCACCACTGCCCCCTCCATTTCAATGGGGCAACAGGACTCTATTAATCCATGCGGACAGGCGGGCGCCGAAGCACCATCAGTACCGCCGGCCGCATCTCTTGCCGGCAGCGTTCGGCGAACACAATGGTACCGCGCTTCAGGGTGGGCCTCATGGAAAGACTCGCAGATCTCTTGCCGACCGGCCTGGGCCAACACACGACCGTCGGCATCGGTCAACGCTACGGCCATGTTCGTCAAGGCCGAAAGATTATCGAGAATCCCTTGCAGGGATTCGACATCCACCACATCGACAAAACGATAGTCTCGACTCACCTACCCCCCCTGGGTCCCGGCGCCGCCGCCCCGTGCTGGCCAGTGCAGTGTCCTAGCATGCGGCGTGGCGCTGCGCAAACGCATTCCGGCAACGAGTCCCGTCATTTGCACCCTGCGGGGAGACCGTCCCCAACCCCGCTCCTCTTTAGGGGTATACCGCCAGAAGAGAATCAGCTTTTCGACTTCCGCAGCCCAAAGATTCGTATGGAGCGGCACCATTCTCATCGTGAAAACCAGCCTGAAATAGGCTAGCTTCTGCGGTTAACCATCAACAACTATCCGGACAAGCCACCATGCACAACTCCGTCTATCTGGCATTGATCAACAATGCAGCCTTGCTGTTATCGTTGGGCTTGCTCTATGAGCTTACGGGCTTCCGGCTCAAGGACGCCGATTCGATCCCCAAGCAACTGCTCACCGGCTGCGTCCTCGGCGGCATCGGCATCGCCATCATGCTCAATCCCTGGAGCTTCGGCCAGGGAATCCAATTCGACGCCCGCTCGGTACTCCTCTGCATCACCGGACTCTTTTTCGGCACCATCCCCGTTCTGTTGGCCATGCTGATCATCGGCACCTTCAGGGTGTTCCTGGACGGCAGCGGGCTTGCCACCGGTATCGCCATTATCATCACCGCCGGCTTTATCGGCCTGGCCTGGCGGCACCTTCGATGGCACAAGGGAACAACGCCATCGTTTGGCGAGCTCTATCTGCTCGGCCTCATCGTGCACCTGGCCATGCTGGGCTGCATGGTCTTGTTGCCGTGGAAGACCGCCATCGACGTCTTACAGCATATCACGGTACCGGTCCTGCTTATCCATCCGCTGGTCACGGCGATCTTAGGCGGACTGATGAATCGGCGGCGCGCCCACCGTCTCGCCGAACTGGCCCGGCAGCACAGCGAGGAGAAATTCAGAAACATCTTTGAGCATCACGCCGCGGCCAAACTGCTCATCGACCCTGAAACCGGCAAAATCATCGAGGCCAACGCAGCTGCCGAGCAACTCTACGGCTGGTCGGTCGCCACCCTCAAGACCATGAACGTCAAGGATATCAACATCCTCTCTGCCGACCAGGTGGCCGAGGAGATGACCAAGGCGCAAGAGGGCTCCCGCATCTATTTCGAATTTCGGCATCGCACCGCCCCCGGTCCCTGCAAGGACGTGGAGGTCTACAGCAGCACGGTCACCATCGACGGCCACACCTATCTGCATTCAATCATCCACGACATCACCGCACGCAAGAAACAAGAAAAACAGATCGCCGCTCTCGGTGAGATGCTTGACGCCGCACCGGTCGCCGTGCTGCTCCATGATCAATGCGGCCGGCTGCTGTTCGCCAACATGGCGGCATGTGCGATGCATGGTTACGACAGCAGAGACGCATTCATGCAGGAAAATCTCAGACATTTCATGGCTCCCGAAATGCTGGACACCTTTTCCCAACGCATCGCCCAAATCACGGAGAACAGAGAACTGCGATTCGATGCAACCCATATCCGCCGGGACGGCAGCCGCTTCCCGATCGAGGCCATAGTCAGGCTCATCGACTGGGAGGGAGAACCGGCCTGTCTGGCCATCACCATCGATGTCTCCGAACGTCAGCAGGCGCAAGAGGCTATAGCCTCCAGCAACCTGCTCCTTCGCTACATCGTCGAACATGCCAATAGCGCCATCGCGGTCCATGATCGCGAACTTCGCTATGTCTACGTCAGCAAAAATTATTTGCAGCAGTATCAGGTCACCGAGAGCGAGGTGATCGGCAGACACCATTACGACGTGTTCCCCGACCTGCCGCAAAAATGGCGCGACGTCCACCGGCGAGCCCTTCGCGGCGAAATATCAGGGTCGGAGCGCGACGCCTATCCTCACGCCGACGGCAGTGTTGAATGGACCAGGTGGAGTTGTCGCCCCTGGTATGGGGCGGATGGCGCCATCGGCGGTCTTATCGTGTACACCGAGGTGATCACCGACCGGGTCCGCGCCGAAGAAGCCTTGCGCCAACACGAAGAATATCTTCGGGCGATGATCTCCGCGGCGCCGATGGCCATCATCAGCACCGACCCACAAGGCAACGTGCAAAGCTGGAACACCGCCGCCCGGCGCATCTTCGGCTGGCGCGAAGAGGACGTGCTCGGCCAACCGCCCCCCTTCTTTACCGCTGAACAGCAGGCGGACTTTCTGAGGCTGCGCGAGCGCGTGCTGGCCGGCGAGACGCTTGCAAAAATCGATCTGACCAGGACCCGGAAAGACGGCTCACCGGTGGAGATCAGCCTCTCGGTCGCCCCCATGTACGATGGCGCCGGTACGGTCAATGGCCTGCTGGCCATGATTGAAGACATCACCAGCCATAAACGGACCGAACAGGAGCGCGACAGCCTCCAGGTCCAGCTCGCCCAGGCCCAGAAAATGGAATCCATCGGCCGGCTCGCCGGCGGCGTGGCCCACGACTACAACAATATGCTCGGCGTCATCCTCGGCTATACCGAAATGGCCCTGGATAAGCTCTACGAAGATGACCCGCTGCATAAAGATCTCTCGGAGATCCAGAAAGCCGCGGAACGATCCGCCGACATCACCCGACAACTGCTCGCCTTTTCGAGGCAGCAGACCATCGCTCCCGCAGTGCTGGACCTGAACCAGGCGATAACCAACCTCAGGGGGATGATTCGCCGGCTCATCGGCGAGAATATCGAACTCATCTGGCAACTCGGCGATGAGTTGTGGCCGGTCTTTATGGACCCGACCCAGATCGATCAGATCCTGATCAACCTGCTGGTCAACGCCCGCGATGCCATAAACGACGTGGGAACGATCTCCATCGAGACCCAGATCACCACCATCGACGATGAATACTGCCAGATCCACTTCGACTTTGTCCCTGGCGACTTTGTCTCCTTGTCCATTACCGACAATGGCAGCGGCATGGATCGGGCCACCCGCGAAAAGTTGTTCGAGCCATTTTTCACCACCAAGATGCGCGGCAAGGGCACCGGCCTCGGGCTGGCCACGGTGTACGGCATCCTCCAGCAGACCAACTGTTTCATCAACGTCTACAGTGAAC
>JAUVWB010000323.1 GCA_030604345.1 Desulfofustis sp.
AAGGTCCCCGTCTCCCGCCAGGACGCAGCGGGACACAAAAGGCCGTAGCTGGTCGACGGTGCCTTCCAACCAGGTCCTTCCGTCGTCCCGACGCAGCAGGTGTTTCGGCCGTCCCATCCGCGAGCTTCGCCCGCCGATCAACACGCATCCGCCCACCGGTGTTTGGGCCAGACATTTATGGAGCCAAGCGACAAGAGCGGTGCAGCACGCTTTGATTCCGTCCAGGTCAGCACAGACAAAGGTGGGAACCGGTCCCGGATCGGCTACAGATGACGCTCCCAGTTGCAAAAAAGCGGTGCTCCCGGCATACGGCCCGTCGACCAAGACCAGATCGGCACGAGCAGCCGCCGTGCGGACAAACGTACTGCTTGCTTCTTCCGCCCCATGCTCCAGCCCCGAAACGTCGATGCTGGCAGCCGCCAGTTCATGAACAGCCAACTCATCGATGAGCCGGGCCAGCATCAACCTTTTTCCCGGGTCGCCTCCTGTCTCGAGCCGGCACACCGGTACATGGAGAGGGAGATCGAACATCGTCACCCGCAACCGCTACAAAATGGCTCCGACACCCCCATCGGCAGCCTGCCGCTGGCCCGGCCCCGCTTCAGAAACGCCGCGATCGCAGCCCGCCCCGCATCACCCAGATCCATCGTGTGGTCGTTGACGTAGAGGTCGATATGGGCGTCGATCACCGCTTCTTCGGTCTCCTGGGCATGACGTCGGATATAGTCGCGGCAGCGCTGTGGATGGCGGCGGGCAAACTGCAGGCTGGCACGGATCTGATCTTCTATCGACCGCAGACGCGCCTGCCCGAGACTCCGCCGGGCAGCGATGCAACCAAGCGGTATGGGCAGACTGGTAGAATCCTCCCACCACTGACCCAGGTCCTGCAGGCACGTCAACCCCAGCTGACGGTAGGTGAATCGGCTCTCGTGAATGATCACCCCGGCCGCCACCTCTCCGGTTGCCACCGCCGGCAGGATGCGATCAAAACGCATTTCCACGGTCTCGGCCGATCCCGGGAAAAACATGGCGAACAGCACTGCCGCTGTCGTGTACGCGCCAGGGATGGCGATCCGGGCCCCGTCCAGAGCGGCGACCGAGGTGGTGCCGGCAGTCACCAGCAGCGGACCGCAGCCGCGACCGAGAGCACTGCCAGCAGCCAGCACGCAGTACTCGTCAAGGACGTGGCCGAGCGCATGAAAGGAGAGTTTGGTGACATCGAGGCGACGCTCGAAGGCCCAGCGATTCAACGTTTCCACATCTTCCAGCAGAGGCGGCGCAAACAGCGATGCCCCGTTAGCACACCAGCCGTTGACCAAGCCGGCAAAGAGGAACGTATCGTTGGGGCATGGGGAAAATCCGAGGGTGAGCAAGGTCATAACAACGCGCCAGGTAAATGATCCAGTAACAGCCCCGCCATCTCCGCCGATTTTCGGCAAGCCGGCTGCAATTGCCAGGGCCGACCCGGACGATCTTCAACCAGGTTGGAGATGACCCGGCATTCCACCAGTGGTATCCCGAATTCCCGGCAGGCCCGAGCCAACGCCGCTCCTTCCATGTTTTCGCAAAGCGCCCGATGACGCTGCTGCAGAAAACGTCCCCGATCCGCTGTACCACTGGCCGCGGCAACGGTAACGAAGGGGCCGCGATGAAACCGGACACCGGCTTGGCTCAGTATTGCACCGGCTTGCAGCGCCAGTTCCGGATCCAATGTCAAGTCTTCAACGCCTCCCAGATCAGGGGTGGCAAACGGCTCCACCCGTTCTCCGAAAGCGATACCGAAATCGCCGAACACTTCCCGCTCGGCGAGACAGACATCGAGCACTTCGGGCATCGTGTCGCCTGGCGCCGGAGGGAGATAGGCGCCGGCCACTCCGAAATTGAGCACCGCCGCCGGCAGCTCCGCCAATCTTGCCAGGTGACTGGTCAACCGCACCGCCGCCTCAAGTGGCCCGACTCCTGACAGCCGGTAGGAAACCCCGGCATCGGGCAGGCGCATCGACAGTAGCGGCTGCATTTCAATTTCGGTTGCGGCAACGGCCAGGAGCATGGTAAGTAAACCCGCCTTAAGGGACTCTCCGCCACTGATGGCGTTTCCTCTTTGTAAAAAACCGAACCTGACGATGCAAGAAGATTTCGCCCTGGCGGCGTTCGACTACGATCTGCCTGAACAGCGCATCGCTCAATTTCCAGCCGACCGGCGTGAACAATCCCGTTTGCTGGTTCTCGAGCGTGGCAGCGGTCGCCGCCATCATCTGCTGTTTACCGACATCGTCGGCTTCATCCGGCCGGGCGACCTGCTGGTGGTCAACAACACCAAGGTCTTTCCCGCCCGACTGCAGGGCAAAAAGGAATCCGGAGGAACGGCCGAGCTGTTTTTGCTCAACTCTCCCGAACCCGATCCAGCGGGTGGACCGCCACGCTCCACCCGTTCCTTTACCTGCGAAGCTTTGATCAAATCATCCCGGCGACCGTCGCTCGGTTCCCGCATCATGGTCAATGAGCGTTGTTCGTGCCTGATTCTGACCGATCTCGGCCGCGGCAAATGGCGGATACGGCTGGATGTGGATAGCAGCCTATCATTGGCCGACCTGCTCAATGCGTCTGGACAGGTGCCGCTACCGCCTTATATCAAACGGCCGGACGGCCCGTCACCGGGAGATGTTGCCAGATATCAGACGGTCTACGCCGAACGGCCGGGCGCGGGGGCCGCGCCCACCGCCGGGCTGCATTTCTCCGTTGAACTGCTGGACCTGCTGAGAGAACGTGGAGTCGGCCTGGCCTCCATCACCCTGCACGTGGGCTATGGAACCTTTGCCCCGGTGGAGAGCGAAGACATCCGCTCCCACGCGATCCATCGAGAGTATGTGGAGGTGCCGGAAAGCACGGCACAGCTGATCAGGGCTACGA
>JAUVWB010000024.1 GCA_030604345.1 Desulfofustis sp.
AAGGACCGCGAGGATATTGATTTCGGCCATATCATCAAGGATGCCATAAGTTTGCTCAAGGGGGAAAAAGACGTTGCCGGCCTCCAGGACATCCCCCCCGACTACGCCCTCATCGGCAGGTTCAGCCACATCCTCGTCGACGAATACCAGGATATCGACGCCGAACAATATGAATTGGTCTCACTCGTCGCCGGGAAAAGTGTTGCAGAGCATGAGCGGAAAATGACCATCCTGGCAGTCGGCGATGACGACCAGAACATCTACCGGTTTCGCGGGGCAAGCGTCGAATTCATCAAAAAATTCCAGCACGACTACGATGCGCACATCCACTACCTGATCGAGAATTACCGCTCGACCGCCCACATCATCGACGCCGCAAACTGCCTGATCGCCCACAACACCGACCGGATGAAAACCAACCACCCGATCCGGATCAACCGGGATCGAAACAATCTTCCACCCGGTGGCAACTGGCAGGCCAACGACCCGGTTGCGCGGGGCAAGGTGCAACTCCTCCAGGTGAGCAATCCCCAGGAACAGGCTGCTACCCTGTTGGCAGAGATTAAACGGCTGCAGCAGGCCGGCCCCATGGAACTGAACAGGTGCGCCGTGCTCGCCCGCGAGTGGAAGGACCTCGACCCGGTGCGAAGCGCCCTCGAAGCAGCCGGCATCCCCCTCTGTCTGAGCTGGGGGCGGCAAAACGGGTTTCCCCGTTTATCCCGCATACGGGAACATGCCGAGCTGCTCGACCACCTGCACACTAGGCGCACCGAACTGCTCACCGGCAGTGCGCTGCTGGCACTTCTTGCCAAGCAGACCTCTCACCCGTCAGTCTGGAGCGATAATCTCAAGACCATCCTCCAGCAATGGCGGGAAGAAACCAACGACACGCCACAGCCCGTGCCGGAAATCCAGGAATACCTCTACGAGACCTTCGCCGAGCAGAACAGGGCCAAGACCATCGGCAACGGCCTGTTCCTGGCCACAGCCCATTCGGTGAAGGGCCTCGAATTCGACCATGTCTTCATCCTCGGTGACAGCTGGGATCATGGAGCCCAACCAGCCATCGAGGACGAGCGCAGGCTCTACTATGTCTCCATGTCACGGGCCCGGGAAACGCTCAACCTCTTTTCAATCCAAAGGACGACCAACCCGCATGCCAGCTTATTGGCAGGTAATTTTCTCACCACCAGAAAACCAACAACAACCGACTCAAGCAGAATCGCAAGCCGCAGCTATCATGTGTTGGGCATGGAAGATCTGTTTCTGGACTACATCGGCATACGAACAGAAACACATCCCTCCCGCCAAGCCATCAAGAAGCTGCACACCGGAGATGTATTGAGCTTCAAAAGATCGGAAGACCGCTTGGATTTGATAACGGAAGAAGGTATTGAAGTGGCCCGCCTTTCCAAGAAAGCCTTTGCCGAATGGCAAGGAACAATCGACACAGCCAAACAGATCCGAGTGATTGGCCTGGCAAGAAGAACCAGAGATGATGTTTCCGACAAAGTATTTCTAGAGAGATGCTGGGGCCAGGAATGGGAGGTACCAATTGTCGAAATTGTTCTATAATAAAGATCAGGAGCATTCGATGACCAGGCTGTCCCGTAACAGTTCAAGGAGGCGTATGGTGTCGGCAAACGAGCCCGGCAGCCGGTCACGGCGCATGGCCAGGGCCAGGTTTCTCATCTGCCCTGCTTCCGCGTTCCCCTCCAGAGCCGCCATTATCGTATTGATCAATGCAGGTCCGCAGAGCCCCGCAATATCGCGTGCCAGTAGCCTGACGCCGGCCTCTTCCAAACGATAGCCGGCCGCCTCGAAGAGGTCGCCGTCATCTGCGAAGAGCCGATTCTGGTTGCCCGCCTCATGACTATCGCGTCATCGGGCGGCCAGGTTATGTGCTGCGCCGTCTCGCCGATCGGGCCGAACGGGATGATGTCGACCGGGTGCAGGTCCCGGTACCGCAGTCTCTCCTGTCGCCGATCCGGTGCAAAACCGCCGCTTGCCAGCAGCTCCTGCTTCAGTGCCTGAAACTCGTCCCAGCTATGGACCCGGACACCGAGATCGATGTCCTCGGTGGCCCGATACGGGCGAATGTTTTAGGCCCGCTCGAGCAGTAGGTCCCTCGCCGTTGCACCAACGACAAAGATCCTGACACCCACCGCCGCGGCCGCATCCACCAGCTGTTCATAGAGTTCGATGGTTGCCGGATCAATCCTCCCGGACAGATCGAGCGAGATACCGTTCATAGATCTCCTGTGCCGCCTCGATGTTTCTCGCGTCTCCGCTGGCGAGCAGATCCGCGTAGACGAGAAGCGGGTGCACCACACCCACTTGCTCGTGGTTGCCCCCCTCCGCGCCGTCGGCACGCCAGAATGCGTCATACAGATCGATCGTGCCTGCCGGGTCCCGATAGAGGCGCTTCTCCTTGATCAACTTCTCCGGGGCCGCTTGGCAATAGATAATACCCGTTTCCGGGCGCAGCGTGCCGGTGAGGCGACGGGCTGCCACGTCACCGCTCCAGAAGAACCCGGCCGGCAGGTCCTGCGCGATGAGGTCGGCAAATGAAGCACAGCGGAAGGTCCCCCGGGTGAGCTTTGGCCGCAGCCCCTCCGGATACGCGGTGACCCAGCGTTCCACCAGATGTCTGGTGCGCACCAGCGACCGCCCACCGCCCGGCAGGGTGACGAGAAAGCCCGCCGTCTCGAGATCCTTCAGCACGATGTGCAGCGTACCCAGTGACACCCCGGCCCAGGCGGCTATCTCCCGAAACGTCCCGGAAACCAGTTTCTGCTCGCAGAGCAATGCATAGACCACGCGCAATCCGGACTTGTTGAACAGCCGTGGCGTCCTGGTCCCCGGCGAAATGATCTTGTCCGGCCGATGCCCGGTCACGTAGTAATAGAGCGGCGGCCGGTTGAGGTAGCCGTTACCCCAGCGGTCGAGGAACTCGACGCCGGCATTCTTGAGCCGCTCGGCTTGACGGGGGTTGACGTAGTCGGTGATGATCAACGGCACGTCTTCGCCCTGCTGCCGCAGCATCATCGACAAAGCCCCGGTACTCGTAGGCAGCCGGTTCTTGACCACACACCGCCGTACCCATTCCACCTGGCCTCCGGGGAAACTCACCATCAATTCACCATCGGCAGAACTGCGAGCAGGGCCGTCCAGCGAACGGAAACGGACCGTTCTCCCCAGCGCTGCGCCGAGAGTTTGGCAGGCCTGCTCAACCACGTCCTGTATCATTGTCGTCTGCACACAATTGTTCATTTATTATACATGTTCATTTTTTGTGAACAAATAATAATAATGAACAACACGCCATGCAAGGAAAAGGTTTAGGCGCACCCGGGACAGCTCGTTTTGCTGTATTCCCCCAGATTGCCTGTGAGTAGATCACGGAAGCCATAGGCTTGCCGTTGCATTGTTTTGACTTTGTTGTTGGTCCCTTCCAAGGGACCGGCGGATATGGGGTGATCGTAATAGGCCAGGATGCCATCGCGATGGCGGTCAAGCGTATCAGCGAATGAAACGAGCATTTTCACTTCTGAGGTTCTGGCGCGCTCAAGCCAACCATCGAGGAATAACGATGCCTCTTGATTGTTTCGTTCCTTGTTGGAAAAAGAGTTTAGGGATTTCTCCTTTTCAACCGTGCGTCGACTCCCCCTAACACCTTAATGGACGAATAGCTGAAGGGTATGTACCCGTTTCAATCGGTAGATGATCGGGAACAATCAACGGTATTCATATTCATCAAGGGTTGATGGTTGATATAGCGTCAGGCGCTCTTATAGTCTTTGCATATTCACGCAGACCTGCAAGACTCATTGAGAAAAACCTACACGCAGACCTGCAAAGCAGTCCTATCAATTAAGAGGTGTATAATGAACACCCTTGAACTGAAAAACCGACAAGGAGATCCGATCCGCATACACCAGGAAACGATCGATGAATTCAGCAGGAAGCTTCGCGGGTCTCTCCTCTTGAATGAAAGTCCTGAATATGAAACGGCGCGGAAGGTCTGGAACGGATCGATTGATAAAAAACCAGCGATGATCGTTCGCTGTCACGGTACCGCCGATGTTATGGCTTCAGTCGACTTCGTCCGCGACCACGGCTTGCTGTTCTCCATTCGGGCCGGTGGCCATAATGTCTCCGGTGCGTCCGTGAATGACGGCGGTGTGGTTATCGATGTTTCACAGATGCGTAGCGTCCATGTTGACCCCCACGCACGGATTGCCCGGATCGAAGCCGGTGCCAGGCTTGGCGATCTCGACCACGAGACGGTCGCGTTTGGTCTGGCCGCTCCGGTTGGCGTGGTTTCGGAGACCGGCGTTGCCGGTTTGACCCTGCACGGAGGTACCGGGTGGCTGATGAGGAAGCACGGGCTGTCCATCGACAACCTACACGCCATAGAAATCGTCACTGCCGACGGTAAGATGCTCAGGACTTCGGCGGATGAACATCCCGATTTGTTCTGGGCGTTGCGCGGCGGCGGTGGAAACTTCGGGGTAGCAACACAGTTCGAGTTCAAGCTGCACCCCATTGGCCGGCAGGTTTCCATCTCCATGCCAATATATGCCATGGAAAATGCCCGGGAAGTTATGACCGCCTGCCAAAAGTACATGGCTGCAGCTCCTGACGACCTGATGGTGCTTGGTGTTTACTGGAGCGGGCCCCCACTACCGGAGGTTCCGAAAAAACATCAGGGGGAACCGGTGGTCATCCTGCTAGGCTGCTATACCGGTTCACCGGAACACGCCCAGGAGGTTATCGCTCCGTTGCGGACGATTGGCGAACCGATCGCCGATCTGAGTGCCGACATGGGTTGGAAGGACGCTCAGCGATTACTCGACGAAGACTATCCTGACGGGAAGTACTACTATTGGAAATCGATCTATCTCGAACGACTGGATGATGAGTGCATGTCTGTTCTCGAAGAATACACGCGCAACCGACCATCGGCCGAATCCTCTATCGATGTCTGGTTTCTCGGTGGAGCTTCCGCTCGCGTAGCACAGGATGCAACCGCATTCTATAATCGGCGGCATCCATTCCTGGTTGGCATCGAGGCGAATTGGAGTGCCCAGACTGATTCGGAAGCCAATATCGCCTGGGCCCGCAATCTGCATACGGCGCTCAAACCCTTCTCATCGGGAGGCAATTACCTCAACTTCCCTGGCTATGTCGAGGATATCGATGAAATGCTGCTTGGCGCCTATGGAGAAAACCTGCAGCGGTTACAATCCATTAAGGCCGCATACGATCCAGATAATCTCTTCCCCGGGCTTTTGAACATCACCCCAAAATGGACAAAACTGGAGTCATAAGAGAAAAACGGGTCATCCGAATTTGTCAAGAACTGCGACCCTAATGAATGACAAGGTGCAACAGGGGAAGCGAATGAGAGGCCGCTAAGATTGAGTCGCACAAGCGGTCTAATGCTTTCGTCGGGTTCATTCGCAGAACCTGACGAACGGTTTTTCCACTATAAATGCCTTTCGTCATGTTTGGGGGCAGGCTCGAACATGTTCCTTTGATAGAATTGGCTTCCCGGTGCCCTATAGCCCGCATTGCTGGATTGTGACGCAGTATCTGCCTGACCAAGTCGAAGGTGCTTGCATACTCGGCAGCAGTCTTCTCGGTCCATGCGTTACTGCTTATCTTTTCCCCGCAATATCGTCTTACGCCCTCTGTGTACGAAATATCGTCGGTCTGCCGGCCACGTGCCATGCCCTGCCCCAACCGTTGTTTCTCCGGCCCATTGCCCGCCACCTTGAGCTGCTATCAGCGACTGCATTGATTGACGCTCCTGGTCGGCGTCTCCGTGGTCAATCTCGACGCATTGGGTCTTTCCATCGCGCATGGTGACAGGAACCCGAATAAGGCCGAAGGTGCCCTCTTGGCCGGACTCCATGATTTCCAGCGCTTCATCGATAACCCGTTCCTGTCTTTTTTCTTCCGTGGCGCCCTCACCCTCTCCGCGTGTTGGATTTGTTTGTGAATGCTGACCAATAACTCCATACCGCGAATGATCGCAACCTGCTTGTCCGTAGTGGACAGGCTGCGCTTAATTACAGATCGGCCGAGTATGTGCCGGTAGCGAAGGGGGACACTCCAGCGGAAGTACAGCACCCCAGAGTGTTTTTGGCGGTATACAAAACGAAAAACCCGAATCATTTGGCCTCCTGATTTGTACAAAAAATTTGTACTATCGGCCAATAATTCGGGTTTTTTATGTGTTATCCCAGGGGGATAAAAAGCAAATGGTGCCGAGACCAGGAATCGAACCAGGGACACACGGATTTTCAGTCCGTTGCTCTACCGACTGAGCTATCTCGGCACCGGATGCCGGCTGTATTTACAAAACATACCCGGAGGTGTCAACTGTTTTCCTCCGTGGCGGTTTCCTCCGTAAGGTTGAGGCGCAGTTGCTATTTATCGTCGTGGATCGACAAGCCGCCGAGATCAAGTTCGAAGTTCAGATCATCATCCATCCGGGGGCCGGGACGCGGTGCCGGCTTTTCCGTGGTTTTGGCGGCAGGAGCGGCGGGTTCGTCTTCGCCGAGGCCGAGGTCCATGTCGAGAGTGCTGAAATCGAGGTCGTCTTCGGGTTCGGCGGCCGGCAGGGTAATAGCCGGCGCTTCCTCGGTTTCCGGTTCATCGAAGGACAGGGGTGGCGGTTCGGTTGCAGCATGTTGTTTTCCTGGTTCCGGGGGGGACAGATCGGAGATGTCGGCCAACTCTTCAGGGATTTCCATCCTCGGCGGCTCTTTTGCGGGCCCGCTGTCGGTGAAGGCAAAGGTCTCTTCGTCCGAGGTATCTTCGAACATGCCCAGATCCAGGGTGCCTTCCGGTGCTGTACCACCCTCTTCCCGGGTTGCGGCGCTGAACTCCTCATCAAGGGCGCGGATGGCCGCATCCTCGTTTTCTTCCTGATCGCCGAAGGCGAATTCCAGGCCACCTTCCTCTCCTGGAACTTCTTCACGGTCGACCAGAATCTCCAGATCCGGATCGGCGAATTCGATTTCCGCCTCCTGCCCCTCCTCCAAAGAGAAATCCTCACCTTCTTCGAGGCTGGCAATCTTGAGAAAGACCGGTGGAGCCACTTTCCTGGTACTTCCCTGAAACGCTTTGGCGATCTCGGAAATATCCTTGTTACAGCTCGCGCAAACCTCAAGATTGTCGAATGAAATAAAGCCGCATTTCGGACAGCGCATCGGTGAATTCCTCTTTTCGGGTCCACAAGAAAGGGCATGGAGACCGCTCGATCCATGCCACCCCTCAGATATGAGCGCAGTATCTCACATTTTTTCGGGATAAATCAAGAAATAATCACATCCTTGCCGTTTATCGGCCGGGCAGCTACCAATCCATGCCGATGTCGCAAGCACGGGCAGAATGTGTCAGGCCGCCGACCGAGATGATATCGACGCCGGAAGCGGCGACGGCCGCTACCGTCTCCAACGTGATACCGCCGGAGGCCTCGACGATGGCCCGGCCGTCGATAATCCGCACCGCCTCGGCCATGGTTGCCGGCGTCATGTTGTCGAGCAGGATGATGTCGACGCCGCAGGCAAGGCACTCCCGGACCTGATCCAGGGTATCGGTCTCCACCTCGATCCTGATGGTATGGGGGGTTCGGCTCCGGACCCTGGCCACCGCCTCGGTGATGGAACCGCAGGCGGCGATATGGTTGTCCTTGATGAGGACGCCGTCGGCCAGATTGAACCGGTGGTTATGGCCGCCCCCGGCGACTACCGCATATTTTTCCAGCATCCGCAACCCGGGGGTGGTCTTGCGCGTATCACAGATACGCACTGGAAAACCTTTCACCGTGTCGACAAAGGCGGCGGTCATGGTGGCGATGCCGCAGAGGCGCTGCAGCAGGTTGAGGGCGACCCGCTCGGCCTTGAGCAGATCGACTACCGGGCCGCGTACCGTGAGCACCACGTCGCCGGGAGAGATGCGGCTACCGTCGGCGACCGCATCGGCAGTCTCGACGGCCGGGTTCTGTATGGTGAAGACCCGCGCTGCCACCGTGCCCGCCCCGGCGGCCAGAAAGCTCTGCCGGGAAACCAGCCGGGCGCTGCCGATCTGATCCGGCGCAAAGATGGCCTCGCTGGTCAGATCGCCCCGACCGATATCCTCGAGCAGGAAGGACCGGATCATCCGGTCAAGCAGGTTCGTATCCATACCGTTTTCTCAATTGGCGGCCATGGCGACCAACCGCTGCTCGGCTTCGGTAATACGCGCCAGGCGAGCTTCCAGTTCGGCCTGTTTGCCGCGCTCCTTGGCCACGATATCCGGCGGGGCATTGGCCAGGAACTTGTCGTTGCCCAGTTTACCGGTGACCTTTTTCAGTTCGGTTTCGGTCTTGGCCCGTTCCCGAGCCAGCTTGTCCCGCTCACCGTCGATATCCACCAAGCCCTTGAGCGGCACGTAGATCTCGATATCGTTGTAAATATAAGTCGCCGCATCGGCAGGTTTGCTGCCCACCGGGGCAATGGACAACGAGTTGAGCCGGGCCAACTCGGCAATGGTCGGGGTGAAGGCCTCGATCAAGCCCACGGCCGGCCCGTTGAGATTGGTGACGTAAGCGTCCAAACGCTGCGACGGATGGACATTGGCTTCGGCCCGGATGTTGCGGATACCGCCGATGACCCCCATCAACAGTTCCATCTCCCGTTCGGCCTGCTCATCGATCCATTCCGGGCGGCGCTCGGGGTAGGGTTGGAGCATCAACACCGGCCGCTCGCCGGGCAGTACGCTCCAGATTTCTTCGGTGACAAACGGGGTCAGCGGATGCATCAGCTTCAGGATGGTTTCCAACACCGTCAGCAGGACGCCGCGGGCCTGATCGCGCCGGGTTTCGTCACTGCTGAACAGGTCCGGTTTGATCCATTCCAGGTACCAGTCGCAGAACTCGTGCCAGATGAACTGGTAGTTGGCTGAAGCCACTTCGTTGAAGTGATACTCGTCCAATCCGCGTCGAACCTGGTCGACGGTCCGGGCCGTGCGGCTGAGGATCCAGCGATGCGCCAGGCCAAGCTGCTCGGGCCGCTCGGTCACCCGACCGCTGACGGACGGACTCTCACCCACGTGCATCAACGCAAAGCGGGCGGCATTCCACAATTTGTTGATGAAGAAGCGGTATCCTTCGATGCGCTCCTCGTCGAGCCGGATCTCCCGTCCCTGGGCGGCAAAGGCGGCCAACGTGAAACGCACCGCGTCGGTGCCGTAGGTCCCCATGACCTCCAGCGGGTCGATGACGTTACCGGTGGACTTGGACATTTTCTTGCCGTGTTTGTCCCGGACCAGGGCGTGCAGGTAGACGTCGTGGAACGGGACCGCGTCCATAAAATGAAGCCCCATCATCATCATCCGGGCCACCCAGAAGAAGAGGATATCGAAGCTGGTGACCAGGATCGAGGTGGGATAGAAGGTATTCAGCTCCCTGGTCCGCTCCGGCCAGCCCATGGTGGAGAACGGCCACAGTGCCGAGGAGAACCACGTATCGAGGACGTCGGTCTCCTGCTTCAACTCGGTCGAACTGCAGGCGGGACACCGCTCGGGATCGGTCGTTTCGACGATCATTTCGCCGCACCCGTTGCAGGTCCAGGCCGGGATCCGGTGCCCCCACCAGATCTGCCGGGAGATGCACCAGTCGCGGATATTGTCCATCCAGCTGTAGAAGGTGTTGTACCAGGTCTTCGGGTAAATCCTGATGCGTTCTTCACGCACCGCCGCCACCGCCTTGTCGGCCAGCGGCCGCACGGAGACGAACCATTGCAGCGAGGTGGTCGGTTCCACCACCGTCTTGCACCGGTAGCACTGGCCGACGGCGTGCGGGTACTCCTCTTCTTTGACCAGATACCCGCGCTCCTTGAGGTCGGCAACGATGCGTTTCCGGCAGGCGAAGCGGTCCAGTCCGGCGTAGACACCGGCCCTCTCGTTCATCACCCCATGGTCGTCCATCACCTTGCACATTTCCAGGTTGTGACGGCGGCCGATCTCGTAGTCGTCCCGGTCGTGGGACGGGGTCACCTTCAAGGCGCCGGTACCGAAATCCATCTGCACGTGCTCGTCGAACACCACCGGGATGATCCGGCCGACCAGCGGCAGTTCCACCGTGGCTCCGACCAGGTGGGCATAGCGCGGATCGTTCGGGTTGACGGCAACACCGGTGTCACCGAGCATGGTCTCCGGCCGGGTGGTGGCCACCACCAGGGCGCCGCTGCCGTCGGTCAACGGGTAGCGCAGGTGATACAACGTGCCCTGGCTCGGCTCGTGATCCACCTCGTCATCGGCCAGTGCCGTCAGGCAACGGGGGCACCAGTTGACGATATAGTCGCCCTTGTAGATCAGGCCTTCCTTGTAGAGCCGCACGAAGACCTCGCGGACGGCCTGGGACAGCCCCTCGTCCATGGTGAACCGCTCCCGGCTCCAATCGCAGGAGCAGCCAAGCCGCTTGAGCTGGTTGATAATGGTGCCACCCTTCTCCTTGCGCCACTCCCAGACCCGCTCGATGAACGCCTCGCGGCCGAGATCATGGCGATTTTTCCCTTCAGCCGCAAGCTGTCGCTCCACCACGTTCTGGGTGGCGATCCCGGCATGGTCGGTGCCCGGCACCCACAGGGTGTTGTCGCCGCGCATCCGGTGATAGCGAGTCAGGATATCCTGCATGGTGTTGTTCAAGGCATGACCCACGTGGAGCACACCGGTCACGTTGGGCGGTGGGATGACGATGGAAAAGGCGGGGCGGCCGGGCTCCATCCGGGCATCAAAGCAGTGCTGTTGCTCCCAGGTGTTCAGCCATTTCTGTTCGACATCGGAGAAATCGTAGCTCTTGTTCAGTTCCTTGCTGGTGTCCATGCGTTACGGTCTGGTGAAGGTGTTTGAGTGATTTCTGCTCCGGGTGATGCCGGAAACCGCGGCCAACCGGGCGGAGTGGCAGCTTACCTGCGGATCGCTCTTTCGGCAACCGTTTTTCGGTCCGCCACGGCAGCCTCACAACAGTTGCAGAGCAGAGCGCCGGCCCCAGGTATGGTCAACGGACGCTCCACGGCTTGGGTAGAAAGAGAAACTCATAGATGCCGAGGGCATAGCGGTCGGTCATGCCGGCGATGTAATCACAAACGCGGCGATGAGCAGTCTTCTCGTTCGGCCAGCTCTTGTTCTGCTCGTCCACCAACCACTGGTCGCCAACCCTGGTAACCAGTCCGTTGTCCAGAAAATAGCGGTACAATTCGCGGATGATCCGCTGCGCCTTGACGAATTCCTGGTGTACCCAGAAGTGGCGATAGACGTTCTCGTAGAGGAACGCGCGCAGTTCGGTGATCGCCTCGAGCATCGGTTCGCTGATGTGCAGGTCGCCGTCGTCG
>JAUVWB010000171.1 GCA_030604345.1 Desulfofustis sp.
GATGAGCAGGGATTGATTTTTGAGGGTTTTCTCTTGTTTTTCGATCCTCCCGAGGAGGGTGTCGACAGCACTTTGCAGGAATTGCAGAGACTTGGCGTGCATCTCAAAATCATTACCGGAGACAATCGCTATGTCGCCCAGCATGTCGCGGAGTCGGTCGGCATCGATGTCACGCGTGTCATAACAGGCGCCCAACTGGCCGACATGAGAGATGAAGCTCTCTGGCACCTGGCGCTGGATACGACTTTGTTTGCCGAGGTAGATCCCCACCAGAAGGAGCGTATCATCGCAGCCCTCCAGAAAAGCGGCCGGATAGTAGGTTACCTTGGCGACGGCATCAATGACGCCCCGGCCCTGCATGCAGCCGATGTTGGGATCTCGGTTGATCGAGCCGTGGATGTGGCCAAAGATGCCGCTGATTTCGTACTGTTGGAACACGATCTGAGTGTCGTCTGCAAGGGTATCGATGAGGGCCGGCATACGTTTGCCAACACCTTGAAATACATCTTTGTCACCACCAGCGCCAATTTCGGGAATATGATCAGCATGGCGTTGGCCTCGCTGTTCATCCCCTTCCTTCCTCTGCTGGCCAAGCAAATCCTGCTCAACAATTTCCTCTCTGATATCCCAGCCATCGGCATTGCCGGAGATACCGTGGATCGCGATTGGGAGAAGACGCCGCACCGCTGGGACATGAAACTGGTCCGCAATTTCATGATTCTCTTCGGCCTGGTGAGCACGATATTCGACCTTCTCACTTTCGGGATATTATTGTCTGTGGCCAACGCCACCGTTGAGCTGTTTCGCACCGGTTGGTTTGTTGAATCTCTGCTCACTGAACTGGCAGCGCTGCTCGTCATTCGCACCAGCAAACCCTTTTATAAAAGTAAACCAGCGCACTTCTTGCTGCTGAGTACAGTGGTTGTCATGGCAGTCGCACTCGCACTACCTTACCTGGCAGTAGGGAAGATCTTCGACTTCGAAGCGTTACCGGTATCGCTCCTGGGCATTCTACTCGCCGTCACAGCCCTCTACATCTTTGTGACAGAAATCACGAAACACCTCTTCTTTCAGCATTTCAGCAGAGAATTCAGGTGGTGAAATTCTAATGAAACAGGACACGAGCCAAAGAACTTGCAAGTGGTCAAGGTACCGATCCTGGCTACTCGGAATCGTCTTGTTTTCCGGTCTGATCTTTATGGCGACCCATCTGGGGGAATTAGAGAATTTTGCCAAGCTCCTCTATCGTGTTGAACCAGTATGGTTGGTGATCGCTCTCCTGCTTCAACTCGCCACGTACATCTGTGTTGCTTTGGTATGGTATTTTTCCCTGCGTCTCGAAGGGGTTAGCTACCCATTTTTTTCGCTGATACCACTCAGCCTGGCCAAGCTCTTTATTGATCAATCAATGCCCAGCGGCGGCATAAGCGGAACCGCCCTTTTCCTCGCAGCATTGAATCGTCGCGGGGTCTCCGCTCAGCACTGCATGGCAACTTTATTGCTCAGTCTGGTGACCTATTATGGCGCTTACCTGCTTTCCGCGCTGACATCGGTACTTTTGTTGCATTTCTATCACGCTTTAGATGCCTGGATCGTTTTGATCACGCTTGTTTTCTCGATTGTCGCAGTGGGTATCCCTTTGGGAACCCTGTGGCTCAGGAGTCTGGGAAAAAAGGAACTGCCAAGGCTGCGGCTGTGGGTCCCCGGTTTAAATGACTTGATGAGAACTATTGGAATGACACCCTCTCACTTGTTGCACAAGCCACTGTTGATCGTTGCCGCCACCCTCTTGCAAGGTTCGGTTTTTGCCCTGGATGCGGCCACGCTGTGGGTAACGCTGCAAGTGGTTGGCATCCACCTCGTGTTTTGGGCAGTCTTCCCCTGTTTTATGATCGCCTCCATGGTAGCAACCGTCGGGCCGATCCCGCTTGGCCTCGGTTCCTTTGAAATTGCTTGCGTCAGTATGCTTGGCCTGATGGGAGTGCGCATTGAAGCGGCACTCACCGCAACGGTATTGCTGCGCGGTTTCACTCTGTGGCTCCCCATGCTGCCTGGAATCTGGCTGGGGCGTTGGGCCTTGCGCTGAATACCCGAAGTCAGAGGGTCTTGTTCAACCGATGCTGCTTCGTTATGTGTCGGTCAACCCATCACTGAAATCTCTCACAACCGCACCATATTCTCATCTTATTGGTCTTTTTATGGGGGCTTGTCCGTCAGGCTTTACTTGAAAAGCACGTTTTTGGCGTCTATTGTAAGAGGCGACTATCCCGTCACTCTTGGAAAAACAACTGAATTCGCCTTAAGAAAAGAAGGGCTGATCGACATGGACAAGCGGTATCTACTTTACAAGTTCTGCAGGAGCGGTGATCGCCACCTCATCACCTGGCTGACCGCCTCTGGGATGGAGGAGGCTCGCCTGGCAGTGAAGTTGTTGCGTAAAAACCATCCTCAGGAGCAGGATCTTGCCTTGGGTGAGGGCGAGTTTTTCGAGATTATCGAAGAAAACCAGCTCAAGTCGGGCGAGTGGGAGCATGCCATGCAGGTCCTATCCCTGCGCAAGGGCGGGCTACAGACCGCCGTCGGAAACAAAGGAAACGACGAGTGATCTGTGCGGCAACCAGGACGATGCGCCTGTTGGCGGCAGGAACCAGGTCAAGCTCATGGGACCTGGACCATATCGGCCAGCTTCTGCAGGAAAAAGTGTTATTCCGTCATCCATTATCGTTTCAGTGTAGCCATCTCAACGGCAGCAAGCCGTTATGCCTGAACCGTTTCATCGCTTTTGCCAGTTCGAACCAGAGCAGCCCGAACGCCCCGGCACCAAAACTGAGAAGAAGATCGGTCAGGTGCAGCGGGGCAAAATGAAAAAGTTGCTGGGCAAAAGGAACGGTAATCGCAATCACCGTGAACCCGATGGCACCCACCACCACCCAGCCAAGCGCGGTGTTCGGCACCAGCAGCATGGCCAGGAACGAACGTGATGGGGAACGGTTGACCAGAATGATCATCAACGATGATACAACTAGGGCGATAAATGTCAGGGCCCGGGCCGCGTCGAGGGAATGTTCTACCCGCGCTGTAAGAAAAACGGCAAGACAGATGGCGAGAACGGTCATCCCCTGGGCCACGGCCACCCCAATCACCGGAAGAGAGAGCAACCGTTCCTGCGGCGAACGCGGCGGGACCTTCATAATATCCGGCTCTTCCCGCTCCGCCTCGAATACCAATGTACAGGACGGGTCGATGATCAGTTCGAGAAAGACGATGTGGATCGGCAGAAGCAACAACGGCCAGTCACCGAAGAAGACGGGGAGCATCGATAATCCGGCGATGGGAATATGAACAGCGACGATGAAGGAGATCGCCTTCTTGATATTGCCGAAGATACGGCGACCAAGACGCACTGCGGCGACAATGGAGGAAAAATCGTCATCGAGCAGGACCAATGAAGCGGCTTCGCGGGCGACATCGGTGCCCCGACCGCCCATGGCGATACCGATATGAGCCATTTTCAGGGCCGGTGCGTCATTGACGCCGTCCCCGGTCATGGCAACAACTTCGCCGCTCTTCTTTAAGGCGGACACGATCCGCAATTTCTGCTCCGGCACAACCCGGGCAAAGATCCTGATGTCCTTGAGGCGCAGGAGCAACTCGTCGTCGCTCATCCGGTCCAGCTCGACCCCGGTTAACACCCGGCCCTGCTCGTCAATACCCGCCTGCCGAGCAATCGTTCTGGCTGTCGTGGGATAGTCGCCGGTGATCATGACCACCCGCACCCCGGCCTGGCGGCACTCGGCAACCGCTGCCGGCACAGCCGGCCGGAGCGGATCCTCGAAACCGAGCAAACCGATGAAGCAGAACCGAAGATCGTGATGCTCCACCGGGAATGGCGAAAGCGGGTGCCCACATCCCTTCGCCACGGCAAGCACCCTCAGACCCAGACTGGAGAGGCGGTCGACCTCCATAGAAAGCGCGGAACGCTGCTCCTGACTCATATGGCAGAGGTCGGCCACCGCTTCCGGCGCCCCTTTGGTTGCCATCACCGTAGTTTCCCCGTCAGCCGACCAGATATGAGTAACAGCCAAGAGCTCAGGTGTCAGAGGATATTCATGGGCAAGCGACCAATGCGGGTGCAGATGCTCGGTTCCGCCAATCAAGCGGTTCCCTGCTTCGAGCAAGGCCTTTTCCATCGGATCGAAGGGGTCACGCTTGGACGCCAGGATGGCATGTTCCAGTAGCTGGTGCAATTCCTCCGGCAATTCGCTTTCGTGCCCATCGAGATCACTGGTGTTTTGGTCCACCGTAAGGGTTCGTAACCTCATGAGATTGTGTGTCAACGTCCCGGTTTTGTCGACAGCAAGCACCGTTGCCGCCCCGAGCGTTTCCACCGCCGGCATTCTCCTGGTCAAGACGTTGCTACGGGAAATCCGCCACGCACCCATGGCCAGAAAAACAGTCAACACTACCGGGAACTCCTCCGGCAGAGTCGCCATGGCCATGGTGATCCCGGCAAGCACCCCCTGTGTCCACACCGCCTGGCCGCCGCCACGGGTGATGGCAAAAGCGCAGACGACCACGACACAGGCGGCAAGGCCGGCCATGGCGAAAAGGCGCACGAGCCGCCTGGTCTCCTGTTGCAGAGGTGTCGGTCCGGATTCGAGCTGTCCCAGGATCCTGCCGATCCCGCCGATCGCGGATTGCTGCCCGGTGGCCAGCACCTCTGCGGCACCCTGGCCGCCGACAACC
>JAUVWB010000316.1 GCA_030604345.1 Desulfofustis sp.
CGGTCGGTGCGCCAATCCTTGGCCAACTCGACTGCGGCCCGCATCAGGTTGCCGTGATATTGTTCCAGTTTCTGCTCGAGCCGGTCGAACAAGGTGAAGGCATCGGCGGTGGCGCCGGCGAAGCCGGTGATCACCTGGTCATGGTAGAGCCGCCGAACTTTGCGGGCCTGGTGTTTGACCACGGTATTGCCCAGTGAGACCTGGCCGTCACCGGCGACGGCCACCTGACCGTTATGACGGACTGAGAGGATAGTGGTTGCTGTTACTTTCATGAAACGTCCTTGGTAAGATCTGAGAGGAGTTTGAAAAATCCGAAATTTCGTTCAAGATTGTAACGGGCTTGATCACGATGAGGTGTTGCCGAGTGGATGCGCTCGGTCGTAGACGGCGCTCAGATGATCGATGGTCAGATGGGTATAACGCTGCGTGGTCGACAGGCTGGCGTGGCCGAGCAACTCCTGGACGGTACGCAGATCCGCCCCCATCTCGAGCAGGTGGGTGGCGAATGAATGCCGCAGGGTATGCGGGGTCACCTCTTTTCTAATTCCTGCTCGTTGCCCATAGGAACTGACCAATCGTTCCACGCTCCTGGTGGTTAACCGTCCACCCCGCCCGTTGAGAAACAGGGCCTCCATATCGACCGATCGTTTCTTCTCCAGTCGCTTCTGAATCACTCGCTGTCGATCGATCAGCCAACGTCGCACGGCATCCAGGGCCGGACCGCCAACCGGAACCAAGCGCTCCTTGTTACCTTTGCCCCTCACCCTAAGCATTTCGGCACCAAAATCAAGATCGTCAACCGTCGTCCCGACCATCTCCGCGACCCGCACACCGGTGGAGTAGAGCATCTCGAGAATGGCACGATCACGGGACATGAAGGCATCGCCCCGATCCGGGGTAGAAAGCAGGGCAAAGACCTCGTCAACCGTCAAAAAGGTCGGAATCGAACGCCCTGTCTTCGGCCCGGTGATACCGCAGACCGGGTCGTTCTCAATCAGTTTCTCCCGCAACAGGAAGCGAAAAAAGGTCCGCAACGCGGACAGCTTGCGGGCGACACTGAGTGGATTGTTGGTTCCATGCAGGCCGGCCACGAAGCGGCTGATATCTGCCCCGCGTACGCTGCCCGCCGTAGTGTCGGCGGGGAGTCCGGCAACAAACTCCTCCAGATCGCGCCGATAGGCACTAATGGTATGGGGCGAATAACCCTTTTCCGATTCCAGCCAGCGGCTGAAGAGCATGATAGCCTGTTCCATAACGACGCCCACCACATGCCCCAAGGGGAGGAGAAGCAGCACTGCCGAGCCAAACTCTGCTTGCGCAGCACGGTCGGATTCGACTATAGTCTGCTGCAGTATACCCGTCTGCAACTCATTTTCAACGTGCAAAACCGAGGGCTTCGACCCGCCGACCACGCGTTTTCGACATGGCGAAAAAATCGTTTGAAGCTGCTCTGGCCCGGCTGGAAGAAATCACCGAGGAACTGGAGAGCGGGAACCTCAGCCTTGAAGCCAGCCTGAAAAAGTTCGACGAAGGCATCAAACTGGCCGAATTCTGTAATGCCACACTCGCCGAAGCCCGTACCAAGGTAGAGATTCTGCTGGACAAGAATGGGCGCCTCGAGGCCGAACCTTTTGATGAACCAGCCCAAGACCATTAAGGATCTGCTCCTCGAGAAACGCCGCACGATTGAAGCGGCACTGGCGCAGTTCATGCCGGCTGCCGGGGGCCCGTTCGCCGGTCATATCGAATCCATGCGCTACAGCCTGTTCGCCGGCGGCAAACGGATCAGACCGGTATTATGTCTGGTTGCCGGGGCAGCGGTGAACAGCGATCCCATCGTGGAGCAGGCCTTGTTGCCGGCGGCCTGCGCACTCGAGTGCATCCACACCTACTCGCTGATCCATGACGACCTACCAGCCATGGATAACGATGCGTTGCGTCGGGGCCGGCCGACCAACCACACGGTTTACGGTGAAGCGGCGGCGATCCTTGCCGGTGACGGCCTGCTGACCTTCGCCTTTGAGTTGCTGGCCCGCCCGAACCCCTTTCTATCGAACGATCGACAGCTGCGCATCATCGAACAGGTGGCCCGCGCCGCCGGACCGGAAGGGATGGTTGGTGGACAATACCTCGATATCACCAACGAAAATCAATCCTACCCGTTCTCCATGCTGCAGACCATCCACCGCAGCAAGACCGGAGCGCTGCTCACCTGTTCCGTGCAAATCGGCGCCATCGGCGCCGAGGCCAGCCCCGAGACCGAAGAGGCATTGGCCGCCTACGGGGCGGCATTGGGGTTGGCCTTCCAGATCGTCGACGATCTGCTCGACGCCACCGCCACCACCGAACAGCTCGGCAAAACAGCCGGCAGCGATCAGGCCCACGGCAAAGCTACCTATCCCGCCTTCTTCGGCATCGACAAGACCCGCTCACTGGCCCGTGAAGCCGCCGAAACGGCCAAGGCCGCCCTCGCCCCCCTGGGGCCTCAGGCAACCCAGCTGTGCCAGCTTGCCGATTATGTGGTCAGCCGATCCCGCTGACTCGGTACCCGGCCGGAGAAAAGCGCCCAGGAGGTCGATTGCCGGCTGGCGATCCCGCTGGAGCCGCGGTTGCGGCATGGCCGACAATGGATTATGTTACATCGTAGAAAAATCACCATCAACCGACAGCTGTTTTCAATGTTCGCAAACAGCCGGTTTGACAACCGTTCGCAGCCATTTCCCGGAAGCACACCGTGAAACTCCGGACCGATGAGCGAGTGACAACCACAGGGGAGCTTGAAAAATTCGACATTTCGTTCAAGAGGCAGGCGCGCACGTTATTCTTATCTGAAACTCAGAGGATACAGGATGAGTGTGCAACCATGAAACTGGGCGAAATGGCACCGCTTCAAAGTTCTCCATAGCATTCCTGGTGACACTTCAGGACCTGACGACTTATCATGCTGCTTCCATCATCACCGGCC